>NZ_JANSIG010000059.1:0-19096 GCF_047461975.1 Synechococcus sp. R55.3
TGGTAGTAATCCGTACTGAACATATTATACATTATTTTCAGTATAGTTGAGCTTATTATTGACTAGAGTCATGCTCCGCACCGCTAATCGGCGGCAATAACAGCCCGGTAGTAGCCTTCCAACTGTTGGGTGGCTGCCGACCAGCTCCAACGTTCTGCCTCTTGGCGGGCTTGCTGTCGGAAGAGCTGTCGCTGCCCGACGCTGCTCAGGAGTTGCTGGGTAACCTGGACAAAGTCGCTATCCGAATTGGGATCGAACAGAAAGCCATTGCGCCCACTGTCCACCACATCGGTAATGCCGCCGCAGCGGGGGGCGATCACCGGACAACCGGCAGCCATGGCTTCCAACAGAACCAGCCCCAAGGTCTCGGTGCGGGAGGGGAACACGAACAAATCCGCCGAAGCAAAGGCCGCTGCCAGAGACTCCCCCTGCAGATAGCCCGTAAACACCACATCGTAGCCGGCAAAATGTTGCTCCAGGGATCCCCGCTCTGGCCCATCTCCCACAATAGCCAAGCGGGCTTGGGGGATCTGCTCCAACAAGACCCGGATCCGCCCCACTTCCTTCTCAGCCGAAAGCCGTCCCACGTAGAGCAAGAGAGGCCGTTCCGGTTGCCCCGCCGTGAGCCGAGCCCGCATTTCTGAACTGGCCGCCTGGGGATGAAACAACTCCGTGTCCACTCCCCGCTGCCACAGTTGCACCCGCTCAATGCCGTGGGCGCTCAGCTCCTGCATCATGGCCGTCGAGGTGCAAAGATTGACCCGCGCCAAATTGTGCCCCAGCTTCAGGAGATTCCACAAAACCCCTTCCAGAAAGCCCAGCCCATAATGCTGCAGATACTTCGGCAGATGGGTATGGTAGGAGGCCACCAGCGGGATCCCCATCGTCTGGCTGTAGTAGAGGCCCCCCAATCCCAAAACTGCCGGGTTCACCACGTGGATCACATCCGGTCGGAAACGGCTGAGCAACTTGCCGATGGCCGGGCCGGGGGCAGCCAGCTTCAACTCTGGATACAAAGGCAGCGGCATCCCCGGGATCCCGTAGACCCGTGCCCGTGCAAACCGCCGCGGGGCTCCCCGGGGCGCGACGATGAGCACCGAGTTACCACGAGCGGTTAGGTGACGCACCGTGTGGCAGAGGCGGGTAACGATGCCATCCACCTTGGGCAGAAACGTCTCCGTAAATAGGGCTATGCGCATCAGGGATCCCAAGCCTACTGTTATTGCTCCGCAACGCTGCTGCGACCGCGCTACTCGGACGGAGCCCTTAAAGACTCTAGAATGAGTGTTGCACAAAACGGCAACGCTGCTACGACCTCCGTCAGCAGACTTGAGTACCTCACTCCACCGGAAAAGAATGGGGCGTTGGCTCAGGTTCGGTGAAAGTCTGCACCTGGCTTTGGCCCAGCGTGTCTGCGGCGGTTTTGCTGATCAACAGTAGGGTCGCCGCCAGGGCCAGCCCGATAATATCCCGCCACATGCTCCACTCCTCAGCTCCTCACTCCTCTTGCCCATTACTGTAGCGGCGGTTTTCTCGACTGGGCAGTGATGGAGGACGGATTTTTGCGTGACACAAATCACTGCCAAAATTGCGGCTTTGCCCCCTGCCGGCTAGTCCCGGAACGTCAGCTGCAAGCTGGTTATCAGCAGCACCAAAGAAGAGACCGCCATCACCCCTCCCCAAAACCAGTAGGGCAAGAACAAGTTTTGGGCAATTTGGCTGGAATCGGAGTGGATCACCTGCCCATTGATCACGGCAGAGGCCGTAAACAAGTAGTCGAGCTGGTGGTAGGTGCTCACACAGGCCTGCACCCCCAAAAACTGTGCGGCAAAGCCCCGCAGCCAGGGGGAGGCCCAGCGAGCTACCGCCAGGATCCCCAGCCCAATAGCCGGGATCAGCAACAGGCCAAATAGAGAGCGCACCCAGAGCACCGCCGACAGCAACAGCAGGGATCCCAAAGCCAACAACCCCAACTGGGCCGTACCTTGACGACGAGAAGCCAGGATAAAAACCGCCCCGGCCATTGGGGGCCCCATTGGCCCACCGGCGGCCACCAAAGCTCGACCCACCGGCCCCAAAAACAAGTGCCCACTGTGAAAGGCCAACCCCGACCCGTCGGGATAGATCTCCAGACGATGAAACTTCCCACCCAACAGCACTGCCGTCAAGCCGTGGCCCATCTCATGAAACCAGGTGGCCAGAATCGTAAAGGGGTAGAGGATATAGTTGCCCCAGGGGAGCTGCCAGAGCAAGACCGTCAGACCTGCAGCAGCCACCAACCAAACCAAGCTGTGCCGGCCAGGTTTCTCGGAAGGGGAGGGAGGCAGCTCAAACTGAGTCATAGAGCAGCAGTGGGTAGACAGAAAAAAGCCTAAAACGCCTCGTCTTCTTAGACGACTGCCGGCAGAGGAGAGTTCCAAGCCAACCCCGAGAAAATCCAGAAAAACATATGTCTCAAACCAGTTTGCAATGGATGTAGGTCAGGTAGGCTGAAAAAGACTCTGAGGGATCCCTGGCGATGGCCACCTTCCTGCGGGATTGGAGCTATCAATTTCCTTGGCTTTACCGCAGCATCAGTCGCGGGGCTGCCCTGGCAGTGGGCGGATATGAGCGGTTGCGGAGATTGCCCATGCAAGGGATCCAGATTCATCCCCAGGATCGGGTGTTGGATCTCTGCTGTGGCCCGGCTGAAGTGACCCCACTGTTGGCGGAGCTGAGCCAGCAGGTTATTGGGTTGGATGCTTCACCAAGAGCCCTGGCAGCGGCCCGCAAACGCCTCCCCAAGGTGGAATTTGTGGAAGCCTTTGCCCAGGATATGCCCTTTCCCAATGCCAGCTTTGATTGGGTGCATACCAGCTTAGCCCTGCACGAATTGTCCTTCGCAGATTTGGAGCAGGTGCTGCGGGAAGTGTGGCGGGTGCTCAAGCCGGGGGGAGGACTCTTGATCCTGGATCTGCATGCGCCTCGGCAACCCCTGATCTGGCCTGGTCTGGCCCTCTTTCTGGCCCTTTTTGAAACCGAGACCGCTTGGGAGCTGCTCAAGCTGGATTTGCCCGAGTATTTGCATCAGCAGGGGTGGCAGTCCATCCGGCAAACCTTGCACGCTGGGGGAGCCCTACAGGTGATCCAAGCCCATTCGCGATAGCAGCCTGCCGAATGAGCTGCTCAACGCGCTCCACACCACTGACGAAAACCAAGAGAGATGGCAACCCTAAACAGGCCCAAAAGACTCTAGCCTTGATGCCAGAAGGGGGTGCCAAGGACGGGCGTACTGGGCTGAGCTGTCTCCTGAGGGATCATGGCCCCGGCAAGGTAAGCTCGGCGGCCTGAACGCACCGCTTCTGCAAAGGCCTCAGCCATGACCACCGGATCCCGAGCCAAAGCCACTGCCGTGTTCAGCAGCACCCCATCAAACCCCCACTCCATCACCTGGCAGGCGTGGGAGGGCAGACCCAAGCCAGCATCCACGATCAGCGGCGCTTCAATCCGTTCCCGCAGCAGGCGTAAGCTGTAGGGGTTGAGGGGGCCTTTCCCGGTGCCGATGGGGGCCGCCCAGGGCATGACCACTTGACAGCCGACATCCAGCAACCGCTGGCACAACACCAGATCATCGGTGCTGTAGGGCAACACCTTGAAGCCGCGCCGGATCAGCTCAGCCGCTGCCGTCGGCAGTTGTAGGGTATCCGGCTGCAGCGTGTAGTCATCCCCAATCAACTCCAGCTTGATCCAGTCGGTGCCAAAAACCTCACGCGCCATCTCCGCCGTCGTGATCACCTCCTGCAGGCTGTGACAACCGGCGGTGTTGGGCAGAACCGGGATCCCCATCTTCTGCAACAGGGCCCAAAACCTCTGCGAAGTTTCTGGCCCCAGTGCCCCTTGACGCCGCAGAGAAACCGTCAACAAACAGGGCTGCGCGCGAGCCACCGCCTGCTCCAAGATGGCCGGCGAAGGGTAGCGAGCCGTACCCAACATCAGGCGGCTGGGCAACGGTTGGCCGTAGAGAACCAAAGGATCCTCATCGGCCAGAGTTGAGGGAGAGCAATGGAGAAGGGTGGACATGGCTGAGGCAGATAGAAAAGCGGACTTGAGCGCTAGCCGCCGGCAACCGGAGCGACGATCTCCACCTGGTCGCCTTCTTGCAGACGAGTTTGCTCGTATTGGGCACGCGGCACAAACTTCAGATTAACCGCTACCGCAAAAGGGCCGCTGGCCCCCACCTGAGCCACTGCTTCGGACAAAGTGGTGCCTTCCGGCAAATCGTAAGGCTTCTGGTTGATCAAGACACGCATGGCAATGGGGACTCACCGGAAAAAGGGGCAGCCTGCACCTGAAAGGGGATCCCAAGCTGCTGAGCCAAGCGACAACTGCCCTGGTGAAGATACTCCAAGACAGCATCGTGGATGGCCGGGGAGATCAGAAAGCCATGGCGATAGAGGCCGTTGATCTGCAACAGGCGAGGTGAGCGCTCCACCACGGCTGGCAGGTTATCCGCCAAGGTGGGACGACATTGGCTGCCTAATTCCAGGATACGCGCTTCGGCAAAGGCAGGATGTACGGCGTAGGCGGCGCTGAGCAACTCCAGGGCGGAGCGGACGCTCACCGGCGAGCGATCCTCAGATTCGATTTCAGTGGCCCCCACCACAAACACCTGACCCGGCTTGGGAGCGATGTAGATCGGGTAGCGAGGGTGCAACAGCCGGGTTGGGCGCCGCAAAGAGACTTCTGGGGCATACAGGCGCACCACCTCACCCCGAACTCCGCGCAGCAGTTTTTGCCCGCCCCATTCTTTTTGGGATCCCAGGCCGCGGCAATCCAAAACCCACCCACCGGTTTGCTGCTGCCAAGCTTGGGCCTGCTCCAGATCCCAAGGGCAACCCCACTCCACTTCCACCTCGTGCTGCCGCAACTTGGCCAGTAAAGCTGCCAACAGTTGGCGGTTGTCCAGTTGGCCCTCTTGGGGAAGATACAGGCCCTGCGCAAATCGCCCGGCCACCGATGGCTCCAGCTCGGCAATAGCCTGGGCATCCAGCGGCTGAGGGCGGGGGAGATGCGGGAGGTGTTCCCCCACAGCGGCCAGTAGCGCCGAGAAGCGCTTGGCTTCCCCGGCATCTTGGCGGTGCCAGAGGATCAAAGTGCCCTCCTGCTGAAAGAAAACCGGCTCTGGCAGGCTGGCCAGAAGGGCGGGCCAGCGGGAGAGGGCATAGTACCCCTGGGCCACCACACTGGCTTCGGCGATGGCAGACTCGGCTAGGGGAGCCAGCATAGCAGCGGCAAAATGGGCAGCACTGCTCTCAACAGCAGCAGCAGGAGCCGCCTCCACAATGCGGACGGGATGCCCAACCTCGACAAGGCTGGCGGCCAACAAACGCCCCATCAGCCCAGCCCCGAGGACAAGGATGGGATCCCGCTGCGCTGCCCAAGGCAAAGTGATCCCTACTGCTGACGCAGCAGCGGATGGGCCCGTCAGGCTGGCTGCCGGATTTGTCAGAGAAGAGGAGGGTGGAAGGGTTAAAGTGCCCCGCACCACTGGCACGATGGATTCCATACTGGATCCCATGATAGGCTCTCGGGTTCTGCGATGAATCTGTTCCCACAGCATCCCAGGGGTGGGCACAGTGTTGTTCGACCACGACCCGACGGTCTACTTGAGTGGGCTGTGCGATAAAGCAAAAGCCGCTCTACTAGCTTGCTAAGGCCTACGGCCCACCAAGGGGAACCGCGTAGCGGTAGGGCGGAGCTTGTTCGCTTTAGCGGCGCGGAGCGCCAAACCCAGTTTTCTTGGTCACACCACCAGCAAAGAGAGATCCAAAGCCTTGGCCGAGTGGGTGAGAGCCCCGACGCTGACGTAATTCACGCCTGCCTCGGCCACTTGCCTGGCCCGTTCCGGGGTCATGTTGCCGCTGGCCTCGAGGGGAACTCTTCCTCCCACCCGTTGGACGGCTGTCTGGATTTCTTCCAGGGTGAAGTTATCCAAAAGGATGAGATCGGCTCCTGCTGCCAAAGCCTCTTCCAGTTCCTGGAGATCCCGCACCTCCACCTCCACCTTGAGGTGGTGGGGAGCGCCTTCCTTGGCCCGCTTGACGGCTGCCAAAACGCCTCCCGTGCCGCGGTCGCGACAGTGTTGCGTAGCAATAATGTGGTTTTCCTTAATCAAGATGCCGTCGAACAGCCCAAAGCGGTGGTTTTTGCCGCCCCCTACCCGTACTGCATACTTCTCCAGGGCGCGCAGGCCGGGAGTGGTCTTGCGGGTGTCCAGGAGCTGGGTTGAGGTTCCCCGGAGAGCCTCTACATAAGTGCGAGTGAGGGTGGCAATGCCGGACAGCCTTTGGAGAAGGTTGAGGGCCAGCCGCTCTCCTGCCAAGATGCCCCGCAGGGATCCCTTGAGGTGGGCCACTTCTTGACCGACAGCCACCCTGGCCCCTTCCTCCACCCCAGGGGTGAACTCTACCTGGGGATCCACCAGCCGAAAAACCCGCTTGGCAATCTCCAGACCGGCCAGGATCCCTGTCTCCTTGGCCAGGATTACCGCTTCACCCTCCAGTCCTGGGGGTAGGGTCAGCTCTGTGGTGAGGTCGCCGTGCCCCAGGTCTTCCCACAGCCAAGCGCGAAGGGTCTCCTCAGGTATGTAAACTTCTTCCATTTTCGGTTTGGTTTTAGGCTCCAGGATAAGCCCTACTTCTCAGCCTGAACAAGCAACAGGATCCCTCGCCTGCCCTGGCACCGCCTGTGGATTTTTCTCCCACCGGCAGGAATCTTCATCAACTGGGCAACTTGAAAGCCAATCTTGCCACTTGGATGCGGTTGGAATCTCTGCGCAATCCCTATCGAGTTCAAGTTTGGGGCAACCGTCTCGCGGCTTTGGAGATGATGCTGCGCTATGGAGAACAAACCCTGCTGAGGACATGAAGCTCCCCCCTTGCGCGACCCCATCCCATCTATCCCCAAAACTTCCCCAAAGCCGGAAAAAGCGGCTACGGGGTGTCTTTCGGCCTCTCCTCTGCTGGTTCGGGCGCTGTGTCCGGCTCCTGAGCAAGAGCAGAGTCCTCAAGGTTAGGCAAGGACTCCGTCCCGCTGGCGCGAACGGCTTCCGGGGAGGTTTCTGGCTCCTCGTTATCGCCAGGCGACGCTTCTGTGAGCACGTCAGCAGTGTGTGGCGCTGAAGCGGGCTGAGCAGCAACAGGTTCAGGAGCAGAAGGAGGAGGTGCAGCTGGGATCCCGGCTTCTTCTTCAGGAACGACCGCAGGTGGTTGAGCAGCTTCTCTTTCTTCTTTTTCTTCCTTTTGCTGTTCGTAGCGGCGGCGTTTGTTGCCCTCGTCCACCAGCACGTACACCAGGCTGAGGAGAGAGAGCCCCGCTGTTCCAATCAAAACCCAAAGTAAATTGTTGTCTATGGTCATGGGGTGAGCTCCGTCAAACGCTGCTGGCGGTGGAGGGATGTTGCTCCTTAAGGCTTGATCTTACCGTTGAAGCCGCTCTGCCAAATCTTTCTGCCAAATCTTAAAGATTGGAAAGATTGGGTTCACCAGTTTTGTCATTTTGTGTGTCATGCGCTATCTCAAGTTTTACAAACCCTATGGCGTGCTCACCCAATTCACCGACCAAGCGGGACGGCCTACCCTCAAGTCTTTTATTCCGGTGCCCAAAGTTTATCCGGTGGGGCGGTTGGATCGCGACAGCGAAGGGCTGCTCCTGCTGACCGATGATGGTCGCCTCAATGCCCGCTTGATCGACCCCAAGTTCGGCCATGAGCGCACCTACTGGGTTCAGGTGGAAGGGATCCCCACCCCCCAAGCCCTGCAACAGTTGCAACAGGGGCTGATCATCCAAGGGCGAAAAACGCGCCCGGCCCAGGTCAAAGTCTTGGCTGAGGAACCCACCCTGCCGCCACGGGATCCCCCCATTCGCTTTCGCCGCTCCATCCCCACTACCTGGCTGGAACTGACGCTGCAGGAGGGTCGTAATCGTCAGGTGCGCCGCATGACTGCTGCTGTTGGGATCCCAACTTTGCGGTTGGTTCGGGTTGGACTGGGGCCTCTTTCTCTGGTGGGGCTTGCTCCCGGCCAGTGGCAAGATCTCAGCGAGGCAGAACTGGCCCAGCTACGGCAATATTGTTTTCCGTGACGTACTCCCGACTCCGACTGCTAGGTAGTACGGAGCAGGCTTCTCGCCTCAACGGGTAGCTATCGCAAGAACCCTCAGCGAGCAGACACAGGATGTCCCACCGCGTAGCTGCACCAGATTCCAACAAAGCTGTTCTGTACAGCTAGGTTGACCACAGCACAAAGACCGCCTTTCATCCCGACCCTCATGCTGATGCATAGAGGGCGAGGCTTCCCAGCGGGCTAGCTAAACCATTGATTTTCTGACCCATTGCAGTTATTTCAAGTTAGATTAAGACGCTTTCAAAATGCTCCACGCTGCTTCTGCAACCACCCTCGGGCGGAAGACTTTCTCAGTGGCTCAGGCGTCTCACCCTAAACTGAAATGACTATAACTTACTGATCACTACAGTATTGTCCTTGTTCCCAATTGTGCTTGAGGCCCACTCAGTCGGGCATGAGGGCGTGGACGCGCTTGCCACCATTGGGATAGAGAAGGGCACGTTTGGGGCCGTGGATGGGATCTTCGACAATGATCGTCTGGTCGCGGCTGGCCCCTAAAGAAACAATGGCAATCGGCACCTGCATCAACTGCGCCAAAAACTTCAGGTAATCGTGGGCTTCGGGGGGCAAGTCTTGGATGGAGCGGCAATCTTTGGTGGAACATTTCCAGCCCGGCAGGGTTTCGTAGATAGGTTTGCACTGGGCGAAAACACGGGCATCGCTGGGAAAGTGACGAATTTCCCGACCCTGGTACTCGTAGGCAACGCACACCTTGATCTCATCCAAGCCATCCAGCACATCCAGCTTGGTGATGGCCAGGCAGTCTAGGCCATTGATCCGCACCGCGTAGCGCCCGATCACCCCGTCAAACCAGCCGCAGCGCCGTTGTCGTCCGGTGGTGGTGCCAAATTCAGCACCGGTTGCCCCTAGGTACGCCCCGATCTCATCTTTGAGCTCGGTGGGGAAAGGGCCTTCCCCAACGCGGGTGGTATAGGCTTTAGCCACCCCGATCACCCGGTCAATGCTGGTGGGGCCGATCCCAGCGCCAATACAAGCGCCACCGGCAATGGGATGGGAGGAGGTGACGTAGGGGTAGGTGCCGTAGTCGAGATCCAACAGGGTGCCCTGAGCCCCTTCAAACAGGATGTTCTCCCGGTCTTCGATGGCTTGGGTCAGAAGCAGGGCAGCGTCGGTAACATAGGGGCGCAGCCGCTCGGCATAGGCCAGGTATTGCTCGATGATCGGCTCGGGATCCAGGGGGGGCAGATTATAGATCTTCTCCAGCAAGACATTTTTGTAGGGAATGGCCCAACTGAGGCGTTCCCGCAACTGGTCAGGGTACATCAAGTCCACAACGCGAATGCCCATGCGCTCTGCCTTGTCGGCATAGGTGGGGCCAATACCCCGTCCGGTGGTGCCCAGCTTGTAGATGCCGCGCCGCTCCTCTTCTGCGATGTCGATGACCCGGTGGTAGGGCAGGGTAACGTGGGCTGTTTCGGCGATGAATAGGTTGTCGGTGGAAATGCCCAATTGATGCAGTTGGTCGATCTCGGCCAGCAAAACTTCGGGATCGATCACCGTGCCGCTGGCGATGATGCAGCGTTTGTCGGGGTAGAGAATGCCGGAGGGGATCAGGTGTAGCTTGAAAGTTTGCCCCGCCACCACCAGGGTATGCCCTGCATTCACCCCGCCTTGATAGCGGACGACCACATGCGCCTTTTCACTGAGGAGGTCGGTGATCTTCCCTTTTCCTTCGTCGCCCCACTGGGCACCGACAACCACGACGTTTGCCAAGAGCTTCTCCTACAGTCCGTAGACGGCACAAAAAATCCCCTTTGCGGGGGCTGCTGCACTAATCTACCGCATCGCTCCGGGCACTGTTGAGGGATCAGGACAAAAACGTTAACAATCGATTAACTTTTCTCCAGCAGGGGACAAGGTGGAGATGAACGGGATCCCCGAACCCTCTGACGAGCAAGCAGGGATCCTGCGTTGGCATGCCCCCTGCCTTTAGGCAGGGGATTCTGGTTCCTGGTTCTGCGACAGCACTTACCGTGTTGGGTTGCCCCTCCACGACAGCGGTGCTCATCTCCCCAGGCGTTACCCCAAGCGCTACGCGCCGCTGACGCGAGTGCAGGGCGGTTCCCTCTCGCGCCAGCGGGACGGAGTCCTTATGCCCTTAGGTACCGCTGCGAACAACCACTACAAAACCTATTGAAGCTGCATCCAGTCGTGAGACTGTTGGGTTTTTATAGCGCTCCGTGCCGCCGTAGGCGAGAGCAGTTAACTACCCTGCCACTGCGGGCAGCGTAGCACAAAGCCGCTTGGGCGCACCCTAGACGGGTTGGGAATAATCCGACAAACTCAGGCAGCGCTCTCGAATGGCCTGTAAGTTGAGGGCCAAATCTCGGCAAATGCGGCGCTCCACCAGACCGACAGGCATTCTGCGGGGGGGCTTGACCTGCAGGTGGTAGGTGAGCAAGGTCTGATGGGCCGACAAATCGGCCAGATCCCAAAACCCCTCGAAGATGAGAAAATCCCCTTCTGTTTTTTGAAAGCGAAGTTGCTGGGGAAAGATCTCCTCGATGGCCAGCACCACCGCAGCAGAAAATTGGGCAAACAAAACCTTTTGGGATCCCACTTGACGTACCAGTGTGCGGCCATCCTCACGGCCAATGACGCGGCTTTCCACCAAGTTGGGAATAAACTCTGCCAGATGGTCGTAGTCGGTCAAAACCTGCCAAACCTGCTGCCGCTCTGCCGGGATCCACACACTGCCTTGCAATTTTCGGCAGCGTTCCCCCAAATCCACCACCTCAATCTGAATATCTGACTGGATACCTGAGGACTCCGTCCCGCTGACGCAAGCAGGAATAAGGATCCCCTCTTCTGGGGTCAGGTCTTGGGGATCCCATTCAGGGTCAGAAGGCATGGCGAGAACTTCAGTCGCGTAGGTGCTGTAGAGCAGTGCGGAAACCGGAGAGGGAATCGATTTTTGACTGGACAAACCATTCGCCAGCAGTTCCAATAGGCTGCCCCCCTGTGTTTTCTATTGTATCAGGGAACTGTATAGCAGATAACGAACTCTAGGGGAGAAGGGCCTGGAACCAACCGACGATCACCTGCCAAACCTGTTCTAGAAGGGCAAAGGGATCCCGCAACTCCTGCAGCACCTGCCGCGGGCCAATTCTAAAGACCACGTACAACACGGCCAAGATGATTACAATCCCCACCGTTGTCCAGATGGCCTCTCGAACCACCCGCACCCAAAAAACCAGCATAAAAATGGCGATGGCTACAGCGGCAACCAGCGGCAATGTGTCCAGTACCATCGGATCCCACCTCGTTTGGCTCAGATGTTTCAGATTTAACTCCACTGTAGCCAGCTTGAACTGAAAACAGGTGTTCGTAGATGTCCGTTGACAAGGGATCTCCTCTCGTAAAATGGGATCACCTCGAGATAACCCCTCTTTAGCTGGGCTAGACCTATGGACATCATCACCCTTGGCTGGATTGCCGTTCCCACCTTCTTCGTTCTTTCCATTGCCCTGGTGGTTTGGGGGCGCAACGGCATGTAGTTTGTCCCGCCTGGATTGATCCTCACCTCACATCCATCTTGTTGTCCCTGTCGCCGATATTGACAGGGCTACCCCCACTCACGCCATGGAAACCGATCTTCCCTTGGTCACACGCATCGCCTACGGAAGCATCTTTTTGCTGTTGACAGCCGTAACACTGGGCGTTGGCTACATTACCTTCATCGACTGGCGGGATCGGCGGCGACGCAACGAAGTTGAGCGCAAAGCCCGTCGCTCCAAGCGCTAGGGCCGGTGTTGAGCCTGCTCAGGTTAATCTTCAACCCAACTCAGGGTGGGGACGGCTAGATAAGGCAAGGGATCCTGGGGTTGCAGTTGAGAAAGATGCCGCAGAATGCCCTGGTTAGCCTGCCACAGGGCTTGCACATCCCATCCAGCGTAGGTGGGCAGAAAGTCCGCCAGCTTGCGGTTGGCCTCCCCCAACAGGATCATGCAGCCGCGGCGGTTGCCGTTTTGCAGGTGATAGTAGGCCACTGCCGTCTGCAATAGACCCTGGTAAAAACGCCGCTCTGGATCCACTGCCTCCATCCACAGGGCCTCTAGGGTGTCGTGGCAGGCGTAAAATTCCCCCCGGTTAAACTGCTCGGCGGCCAAACGCAACGCTTCTGAGTGGGCATTGCTCATGTGGCTAGGCACAGTTGTGGGCTAGGGGTGAGGTCTGCACAGGCAGGGATCCCTGCGGCAGCACCAGGGTAAAGCAGGTTTTGCCTTGAGAACTCTCCACCGAGACGCTGCCCCCCAGCCGCTGCATCCACTGCTTGACCAAAGCCAGGCCCAGGCCGGTGCCGCCCCGCTTCCAGGGATCCCCGCTGGGAATGCGGTAAAACTTCTCGAAGATGCGCTCCCACTCGCTGTGGGGAATTTCTACTCCCTCGTTGATCACCCGAATTTCCACCTGCTGCGGGCCAGAGCGCTGCGCTGTTACCCAGATGTTGCACCTTGGGGGAGTATACTTGCAGGCGTTGTTGACCAGCTCCTGCACCACCCGCTCCAGGCCGCCCCGATCGGTGAGCACCTTGCCCACATTTGGCGCAATCTGCCACTGCAACCGTTGCTGGTTGGCCTGGGCCCGCTGTAGAAACGGCTCCAGCACGCTGGGCAGCCAGGTTGCCAGCGGCACTTCTTCCAGATGGAGCGTTTTGGATCCCTGCTCCAGCCTCTGCAGATCCAAGAGATCGTTGACCAATTCCGCCTCCCGCTCACACTCCTGCTCCAAAATCTTGAGATATTGCTCTCGTTTTTGGGGGGCGCGGGCGGTTTTCAGCAGTTGGATGGCCATCCTCATGTTGGTGATGGGGGTGCGCAGCTCGTGGGAGACGGTGCTCAAAAAATCATCTTTGAGGCGGTTGAGGCGCTCCAGCTCACCAATTTGCTGCACAGAAGCCTGGTAGAGGCGGGCCTGGCGGATGGCAATGGCGCAGTGATCCGCCACCTGCTGCACCACCTGCACCTCCAGTTCATCAAAGCACTCGGCTGCCGGCTTCGCCAGCCAGAGATCCCCCAGCACCCCTTGGTCATCCCGCAGCGGGCACACCAGCAGGGTCAGCCCTTCCCGACGGGGGATCCAGCCCTGCCCAGGCAAGTGGCAGAATTGCACCGCTTGACCCCCTTGCAGGTGCCGGTAAAGATCGGGGTAGTCGGCCAAAGTCAGGGTAATCCCGCCGACGGGCGGTAGGGCAGAGGTGTATTCGTAGCGCACCGTGGCTTGGCCGGCTGCCCAATCGCAGAGACAGAGATCGCACCCTTGGATGGACAGCCCCAGAGCCAATTCTTGCACCACTGCCCGCAAGATCTGGGCTTCCTCCAAACTGCTGCGCACCTGGTCGGTGACCCGCTGCAAGAGGGCATCCATAGCCAGAGATCGCTGCAGGGCCGCCGTCCGCTCCTGCACCTCCTGCTCCAGACGGGCGTTGAGGGTTTGCAACTGCCGGTAGAGCTGATTTTGCGTAATGGACAGGGCCAAATGTACCCCGACCCGACTCATCAGCTCTTGCTCTGCAGCTGACCAAGCCTTAGGCTCGTCAATTTTCAGCTCCCGCCAGGCGGCAAAAGAGATGAGAGGCAATTTTTGTCTGGGATCCCCCTGAGCAAACCAACGGTAGCCCGCCCAGTGGGTTTCTTGGTAAACGGCCCCGCGAAACACGCTCAGCCAGCCCACCGGCTGGTCATTCCAGGCGAGCTGGGCCACCAGCAGGCCACGAATGGGTGTCTGCTTCATCTGCTCTTGCAGCTCCGGCCATTTCTCCAAGTGGGAGAGCGACCACATCTTCACCCAGCCCCCCGCTCCTCCGGCCCTTCCGAGCTGCTCCTGTAGCCAGGTGTCGTAGCTGGCCGGGGGTTGCACGCCATGACAACAGAGGGTGTCTGCGCCCATAAAGTGGATCCGCAGCCGCGCCCCGATCCCCTGCAAACCGGCAGCAAGCTGCTCCAGCACCGTGGTCAAGGTCGTCTCCGGGTGCAGGGGCGAATAAACCAGGGCAGCAATTTGGTTGATGAGGCGTTCCTGCTGCGCCTTCTGCCGCGCCTGCTCCAGCAATTCCGCCTGAGCAATGGCAATGGAAACTTGATCCGCCACCAACTGCACCACCTGCAGCTCTTCTGGAGAATACAGACGAGGCTCGGCATGATGGGAGACCAACAGCCCCCAAAGCTCTTGATGATGCATGAGGGGAACCACCAAGGAAGAGGCCACCCCCATGGATTTCAAATAGTGAACATGGCAGGGATCCACAGGCCGCTGTAGCGGCTCGCCCAGAGGAACCCTAGCAGACAACCCCCAGGACTCCGGCTGGCTGATGGAACGGCTTTGCGCCTCTACATCCACAATTACCCGCGCCTGGGCCGAACGAAACAACCGCCGCGCCTCCTCGGGAATATCCCCTGCCGGAAAAGTCAGCCCCAAGAGCGAGGGCAGCCGCTCCCCTCCTCGCGCTTCCGCCACCACCGTTCCGTGACCTTCGGGATCAAAGCGGTAAACCTTCACCCGATCCGTACCCAAAAAGGCGCGCACCTCCTCCACCGTCGCCCTCAGGATCTGATCCAGCTCCAGGGATTGCCGAATCTGGTGGGTGATGCGGTTGATGAGGGCATCTCGGCTGGGTCGAGCTGCGGCAGCCCACGTTTCAGTATCCATAGTTGCAAGCCCCTAGCCCCTGGGATTAACGGGAAGTATCTAGAGATACATCCCTTTTTTCCAGCATAGGATGCCTTTGAGAAGAGCAGTCGGAGTTCAAAAGAAAAGTTAAAGAAAAAGTTAAAAATGGTAACTCAGGGTTTCCCGAGTTGGAATCGCCTGAGATCTGGAGCCGGGAATGGCCTACGGTCCACCCGCGCCATCGGAAAGCAGAGCTAGAGGAGAGGCAGCTGAAACAGGCGAGCGGCATTTTGGCTGGTTTCTTCTGCCAGTTTTTCCGGTGGGATCCCAAGCAGCTCCGCCAAGGTTTGGGCCACCCGCTGCACATAGGCCGGCTCATTGCGTTTGCCGCGGAAGGGGGTGGGAGCCAGAAAAGGGCAATCGGTTTCCACCAAAAGCTGGGATAGGGGCACCTCCAAGGCCGACCGGCGGACAGTCTCGGCATTTTTGAAAGTAACAATGCCGCTGAAGCTGATGTAGCAGCCCAGCTCGACAAACAGCCGCGTCTCCTCCGGGGATCCGCTCCAGCAATGCATCACCGCCCGCACTGGCCCCCCCGTGGCCATGGCCTCCTTGAGGATGGCGTAGGTGGCTGCTGCCGCCTCGCGGCAATGGACGATCAACGCCAGATCCTGCGCTTGGGCAATGGCAATCTGGGCCCAGAAGGATTCTTTTTGCCGCTCGATATCCGCCGGGTTGGACTTGTAGAAATCCAGGCCCGTCTCCCCGATAGCCACCACTCGCTCGTCGCTGGCGGCCAGGTGGGCGATCTTTTCGGCCAAATCGGGCTGCCACTGGCCCGCCTCCAAAGGGTGCAGCCCCACCGACAAAAATACTTCCGGATACTGGTCGGCAATGGCCTGCAACTGGGGGAATTCTGCTGGTGTTACACAAGAATGCACCAAACGCCGGATCCCCGTCTGACGCCAGCGCTCGGCCACCTGGGGCAGATCCGCGGCAAAATCGGGGTAATTGAGGTGGACGTGAGTATCCACCAAAGGAGCAGCAGGTAAGACGGCGGTGCTCAAGGCTCAGCTCCCCAACAATCGTGTTGCCAACCTTATCCAATTGTAAAAGCTGTCCCCGGCCTGCTTGGGATCCCTTCTGGCGCTCCCGTTTGCCGGCGAGATCCCCTTGCGACGGCTCCTGTGGGAGCAGGATGATCCACAATGATTGAGGAAACCTTACGCTGGAGGTTTGTTATGGCCCGTACCCCCTCGACCATGCTGCCTTTGGGCACCCCAGCCCCTGACTTCAGCCTGCCGGATGTGGTGAGCGGCCAAACCATCTCCCTCTCCACCTTTGCCGACAAGCCGGCCCTGCTGGTGATGTTCATCTGCCAGCACTGTCCCTATGTGAAGCACGTGCAAGAGGAGCTGGCCCGCCTTGGCAGAGATTACAAGGATCGCGGCGTCGGCATTGTAGCCATCAGCGCCAACGATGTGGAGAAATACCCGGATGACAGCCCAGAGAACTTGAAGAAGATGGCCGAGACCTTGGGCTTTACCTTCCCCTTCTGCTACGACGAAACCCAAGAGGTGGCCAAAGCCTTCACCGCCGCCTGCACCCCCGACTTTTTCTTGTTCGACGCGGATCGCAAGTTGGTCTATCGTGGTCAACTGGACGACAGCCGTCCCAGCCTGACCGATGTGCCGGTGACGGGCAAAGATTTGCGGGCGGCGCTGGATAACCTTCTGGCCGGCAAGCCCATCGATCCCGACCAAAAGCCCAGCCTGGGCTGCAACATCAAGTGGAAACCTGGCAATGAGCCTGCTTATTTCGCTGGGTAGATCCCGCTTTTTTGAATCGCGGCCAGGGCCTGTCGATGCAAGCTGGGGTTGGCTGCCGCCAACACTTCTCCCGTGGAGGTGCGGGTTAAGGGATCCCCTCGCCAATCGGTAATCACGCCACCGGATCCCTCAATCACCGGCACAAGGGCAGCAAAATCGTAGAGGGCAAGGCCACACTCCATCACCAGATCCACACAGCCGCTGGCCAGCAGGCCGTACTGGTAGCCATCGCCCCCATAGGAGGTAATGTGAACTGCTTGGCTGAGCCCCTGGAAGCACCGTTGTTGGTCGGGTTGGGTGAACAAATCAGGGGTGGTACAGCTCAAGTAGGCGCGGCTGAGGTCGGTATTGGCCTTGGCTCGGACGGCTTGCCGGTGGGAGGGGGTTATCCATTGAGTGGGCTGTCCCCGTACCCCCAGCCAGCGTTCGCGCAACACCGGTTGATCGATGATGCCCAAAATGGGGCGGTCTTCTTCCAAGAGGGCAATCAGAGTAGCAAAGGTGGGCTTGCCGGTGGAAAAGGCGATGGTGCCATCCAAGGGATCCAGAACCCAGGTATAGAGGGATCCCGTCTGGTGAAAACCAAACTCTTCGCCAAGGATGTTGTGTTCTGGCACTTGGGCCATGAGCAAAGCCCGCATAGCTCGCTCTGCCTCCCGGTCGGCCACCGTCACAATTGGGGAGCGGGCCTCTTTGTATTCGGCTTGCAGTTCTCCGCGAAACAGGGGGCGAATCACCGCTCCGGCAGCATCGGCCAGGGCCTGGGCCAGTTCAATCCACTCTGCCTTGACCACCTTTTGCCCACCCCATCTGCCCCTTCCCTTTCTTAGCATAGGGAAAAATTTCCTCTCGGTTTATGCGGTCTGGCTTGCTCTTAACTCCTCTGGAATGGCTTTGGACGGCGATTGGGGTCCTCCTGACCATTTTGGGCACCCTGACCCATTTGAGTTTTCCGCCCGGGCTGCCTGGGTTGGGGGGATACAGCTTTTCGCTGCAAATTGGGGGCGTGTTGCTGACGGCTTGTTTGGCGGGGCCGGTGGCAGCGGTGTGCGCCCAGATCGTCTACCTGGGGCTGGGGCTGGCAGGGCTACAGGTGTTTGCCCAAGGGGGAGGATGGCAGTACCTGTACCAGCCCGCCTTTGGCTACTTGCTGGGGTTTCTGCCAGGAGCCTGGGCCTGCGGGACAATTGCTTTTCCGCAACGGGATCCCTACCCTTCTCCCCCGGCCCGCCAACGTGCTGTCGATGGGAAGCGGTGGGCAGAAGGGATCCCTGACTCCCCGGTGGGCCTCCAAGAGCTGGGATCCGGCAGCTTGGTGGCTTTGGCCTTGGTTCACCTGACCGGGATTCTCTACCTTTTGGCCACACAACCCTGGAATGGGGAGTTGCTGAGGTTGATAGGGCTTTACTCCGGCTATACTCTGCCGGGACAGATCATCGTGGCCAGCTTTGTTGCGGTGATAGCGTTGCTGTTGCGGCGCTTGCTGCTGCTCTGAAGCGGAGGAACCAACTGTGCGCAAAGGCCCATGCAGATTTGGGTCGTGGCGCATCTTTTCTCAAGCTGCAGAGGCAGAAAGTAACTTAGAAAAGTAACTTAGAGCTGTGCCGCTCAAGCGGTGGTACAGATTCTGGTCAAGTCTTGCCAGGATGGATGGGTTTGCGTGAGGAACTGCGGGATGCAACGGACTGCTCTCACCCTTTTGGCCACCGGCCTTTTGGCCACTGGGCTGGCTGCTTGTGGAGATGGCGGCAGCTCAGGGGGCTCGATCCTGCCCCCACCCCAAGGCCCAACGGTTTCGTTTATCAATGCGCCCACCTCGGTGCGGGTGGGCACCTCCACGCCGGCCTTCACGGTGCAGGTGAGTGTGCCCGGCGGTGCTCGTCCAACGCAGTTCCTCGAGCTGGAAACTTTCAACCCCAGTGGCGTGCGCGTGCAAAGGGAATTCTTCAGCCCACAGCAGGCCGGCTGTAACCCTGGGGCCACCTTTTGTAGCTTCAGTACCGATTTCCGCGTTGCCCTCGGGGATCCCGTTGGCGTTTGGCAGTTCCGGATTACCGCGTTTGACCAACAGAATCGCTCCGGATCCCAGACATTGCTGATTACAGCCTTCCAGTAGGCAAGCAGAGTTGCCGGTTTTGGGGTGAGGCCACTCACTCTAGAGGGGAATGGCCGCCACAGGTCGTGCCAGCGGGACGGAGTTGCAACAAGAGTAAACTACCCGACCCTGACTGCTTCGCAGTACAGGGCGGGCTTTCGGTAGCCCTGCAGTTGGCAAGCCAACCACGAACCTCTAGGCTGGTTTACAGCAGCCCCCAAAAGCGCAATCACATTCGCACCATTCAAATCCGCATCCCCTTCCCATCCACAGTGTCCACACTTAAACTGCTTCCCACTGCGATAGGATTGCGCAGGGTCGGGATGAATGTGCAAACACCGGTGGCAGGTCTGCGACGTGTAGGCAGGCGGAACAAGAAT
>NZ_JANSIG010000060.1:0-18991 GCF_047461975.1 Synechococcus sp. R55.3
GGTAGTAATCCGTACTGAACATATTATACATTATTTTCAGTATAGTTGAGCTTATTATTGACTAGAGTCATGCTCCATCCGGGTTGGCTGGTAAGTCCATCATAGAGGGGCTGCTCTGTCGCGACAGCGTTGTGGAGCAACAATGGGCCATAGATGGGACGGGATCCCTTTCTATTCGACCCATTGAGCAGTCATCATCAGGTGTCCAAGTTCTCGATCCGAACCGGCTCAAGAGGTTCTGCCAGCGGAAACCCCAGAACCTGGGCATAAAAGTAAAGCTCTGCCTCCAAGGCCCGTTTGATGTTGGCCGCCTGGCGAAAGCCGTGTTGCTCTCCCTCGAAGGGCACATAGGCCACTGGGATCCCTTTGGCCCGTAGGGCTGCCACCATCCTCTCCGCCTGATTGGGGGGCACGATGGCGTCTTCCAAGCCTTGAAAGAAGATAACCGGACAATTGAGGCCCTCCAGGTGATGAATGGGGGAACGCTCCCGGTAGAGATCCCGCCGCTCTGGGTAGGGGCCAATGAGGCTGTCCAAGTAGCGAGACTCGAACTTGTGGGTCTCCTGGGCTAGGGCTTCCAGATCGCTCACCCCGTAGTAGCTGGCACCCGCCCGGAAGACCCTGTGGAAGGTCAAGGCCGCCAACGTGGTATAGCCGCCAGCGCTGCCCCCTTGAATGAGCAGCCGTTCCCCATCCACCTTGCCCTGTTCTGCCAAAAATTGGGATCCGGCGATGCAATCTTCCACATCTACCAGGCCCCACCGGCCTTTGAGAGCATCCCGATAGGCCCGTCCGTAGCCGCTGCTGCCCCGGTAGTTCACATCCAAAACGGCAATCCCCCGACTGGTCCAGTATTGGATCCCCAGGTTGAGCACCGCTGCCGTCGCTCCGGTGGGCCCGCCGTGGCTTTTCACCAGCAGGGGTGGCTTTTCGCCAGTGGGAGCAACAAAGTCGCGGTTCTTGGGGGGATAGAAGAAAGCATAGGCCACTGCCTTGCCGCCGCCGGTGGGAAAAACAATGGGCTCTGGGATCGACAGATAGTCGGGATCCACCGCCACGCTGCTGGAACGGGCCACCACCTCCACTTGGCTGGAGGGTAAGTCTAGGCAGACCAAGGCAGTGGCTTCCGTCGGGGATCCGGCCAGGAAAGCGGCTTTTTCCCCACTCACCTGCAAACCGCTGATCTGGGTGTAGGGCAAGGGGATCCCTGCCAACTGTCCTGAATGGGGATCCAGATAAGCCAGATGAGACAGCCCGTCTTGTTCATAACAGGCCAGGATGCGCCCATCGCCACAGAAGCCGTAGGTGCTCAGGCCAAACACCCACTGCGGCTCTCCAAACTCCGCTTCCATAGGGCAGAGGGGAATGGGGCCCTGGGGATCCCAGCGATAGAGGTTCCACCAGCCGCTGCGATCCGAAACAAAGTAGAGATCCCCCTCCGGTGACCACTGGGGCTGGAAGATCGACTCGGCAGGGCCACCGGCCAGCTTTTGAGGTTCTCCCAAGCTGCCGTCAGGGTTCACCTCAGACCGCCACAGCTCTGTGCCGTCCCAGGGCATTTGGGGGTGATCCCAGGTCAGCCATACCAAGGTCTGGCCATCGGGGCTGAGGCGAGGGTTGGCATAGAAATTGTGCCCAGAGGCCAAAACGCGCTGGGATCCGCTTTCCAAGTCAATCGAGACAAGGCTGTTTTCCGGCTCTCCCTGGCGGCTGTGATCTTCCCGCACACAGAGGATGCGTCCACGCGCCCGATCCACCACCCCATCTGCATAGCGATAGGGGCCTGCTTCCGTCAGGGGCTGGGGATCTGAACCCGGCAGCAGGCGGTAGAGCCGTTGGTCAGCGAAGTTGCAAAAATACACTACCCCTGCCGACACCCAATAAGCTCCACCCCCATACTCATGCACCCGCGTCCGCACATTGAAAGGTGCCGGTGTCAGCTCCACCAGGATCCCGTCGGCAGAGCGCCGCATCAACACATTGCGCCCTTTTTCTTGCGGGCGGCCCTCCGTCCAGTAGAGATCCCCCTGATCCCAAACCATCTGTCCCAAGCGCAGGGATCCCGTCACCACCAGGTCAGCGGTAATCGGGGATCGCCAAGATCCATAGCCGGCCTGCTGCACCATAGGCTGTTAATTCTCCACCCCAGAACCCCTATTATGCCGGCAGCAAGGGATCCCTGCCTCTGCCTGCAGCCTGCGGGGAAAGGGCTCGGATTCTGGGAAAAGGTATCCCACGATACAATTCTCTCCGGGCCGAATGGGTTTGATGGAACACGTTAAGGCAACAGGGATGCACAACGCTTTCTCGACTGCAGGATTAGCCTTTTCCTCTGTTGAGGTTGGGAAGACATTCGGTGAAAGCCTCAGCTGAGCGCAGTTGGGCAGGTTCAACACATGGGCGAGGTGATGAGCTAAGTGCTTCCCTCTGTTGGCCGGGCTGCTGCAACAACTGGACTTCTTAATACCCTTTGCACTCACTTCGTTTCGGAGATCACCGATGGCTCTATCATTTAATCGTCGTCAAGTGCTGAAAATGGGCGCTCTGGCCGGAGCCGGGGCTGCCCTAGGGCCGCAGATCTGGGTGAAGCGATCCGTGCCCGCCTACGCCCAGGGAGAGACCATCCGCGTTGGCATTTTGCACTCCCTTAGCGGCACCATGGCCATTTCAGAAACCAGCGTGGTGGATGCGGAAAAGCTGGCCATCAAAGAGATCAATGCCGCCGGTGGGGTTTTGGGCAAGCAGATCGAGCCGATTATCGAGGATGGGGCTTCCGATTGGCCAACCTTTGCCGAGAAAGCCACCAAATTGATCGATGTGGACAAGGTGGCAACGGTATTCGGCTGCTGGACTTCGGCCAGTCGCAAAGCGGTTTTGCCGGTGTTTGAATCCAAGCAGCACCTGCTCTGGTATCCCGTGCAGTACGAAGGACAAGAGTGCTCCAAAAACATCTTCTACACCGGCGCTGCCCCCAACCAGCAGATCGAGCCTTCGGTGGAATGGCTGCTCAAGAACAAGGGCAAAGAGTTCTTCCTGGTGGGATCCGACTACGTGTTCCCCCGCACGGCCAACACCATCATCAAGGCCCAGTTGGAAGCCCTGGGGGGCAAAGTGGTGGGTGAAGACTATCTGCCTTTGGGCAGCACAGAAGTTACCCCCATCATCAGCAAGATCCGGGCCGCTCTTCCCAATGGCGGTGTGATCTACAACAGCTTGAACGGCGACAGCAACGTGGCCTTTTTCAAACAACTGGAAGGGGCAGGGCTGGGGCCAGATCGCTATCCTTCCATGTCCGTCAGCATTGCTGAAGAAGAGGTACAGGCCATCGGCCCCGAATTCTTGGAAGGGCACTTCGCCGCCTGGAACTACTTTATGACGGTGGATACGCCTGCCAACAAGAAGTTTGTGGAAGCTTTCAAGGCAGAATACGGCCAAAACCGCGTCACCAACGACCCGATGGAAGCCGCCTACATCATGGTTTACATCTGGAAGCAGGCAGTGGAAAAAGCGGGAACAGTGGAAATCGACGCCGTGCGGCAGGCAGCCTATGGCCAGACCTTTGATGCCCCAGAAGGCTTGGTAACCATGAACACCAATCACCACCTGACCAAGTATGTGCGGATCGGCCAGGTGCGCTCTGACGGTTTGTTTGATGTCATCTTTTCTACGGATGCCGTGGAGCCGCAGCCCTGGAACCAGTTTGTGGCAGAGACCAAGGGCTTTGCCTGCGATTGGTCAGATCCGGCCAAGGGCGGTCGCTACAAAGTCAGCTAGTCCTGGCCAGGGCTGGGATCCCTTGCCGTTTGGATAGGGTCGGGGATCCCGCCTAGATGCTCGGTTAGCCTCCCTAGTTTAGTTGGAAGGAGGATCCCCTGCCCATGACCTTGCTCCTGGACAGCTTGTTCAACGGCATTAGCATTGGCACCGTCTTGCTAATAGCCGCCTTGGGCTTGGCCATTGTTTTCGGCCTCATGGGGGTCATCAACATGGCCCATGGGGAGCTGATGATGTTGGGGGCCTACACCACCTTCGTCGTGCAAAATGCCTTTCGTCCCCTAGGGGATCCCTGGCGGGATCTGTACATCTTTCCAGCTTTGGTAGCTGCCTTTGCCGTCACTGCTCTGGTAGGGCTGGCCTTGGAGCGGGGGGTGATCCGCTTTTTGTATGGCCGACCCTTGGAGACCCTTTTGGCCACCTGGGGCGTGAGCCTGATCCTGCAGCAGTTTGTGCGCAGCGTCAATTGGGTGCTGGCTTTCCGCTTGGGGGCCTTCGCGGTGCTCTTTTTCGGCGGCTGGTGGCTTTTGTCCAGGCGGGCGGATTGGCCGCGTCTCAAGGGGTGGACGCTGGCGCTGCTGTTGGTGCTCTCCACGGCCATTGCAGCGGTGGGGGGGCGGGTGCTGGCGCAAACCTATGCTTTAGCAGTCACTCAACCCTGGTTTGGAGCCCAGAACAAAGATGTGACTGCTCCCCGTTGGCTGGGGGGTGGGATCCCGGTGGGCAGCCTGTTTTTGCCCAATACCCGCCTGTTTATCATCGCCCTCACTGTCTTCTGCATCCTAGGGCTGTACTTCTTCTTGCAGCGCACCCGCTGGGGGCTGCGCATCCGGGCGGTTACCCAGAATCGGGCCATGAGCGCCTGTGTAGGGATCCCTACGCAAAAGGTGGATGCCCTTACCTTTGCCGTCGGCTCGGGTCTGGCGGGAGTGGCCGGCGTAGCGGTCAGCCTGCTGGGATCCGTGGGGCCGAACACCGGCCAAAACTACATCGTGGATACCTTTATGGTGGTCGTGGTGGGGGGTGTCGGTAAGCTTTTGGGCAGCATTGTGGCAGCGCTTGGGATCGGGATTGCCAACTTTGTCATCGGTTCCGGGACGCTGGCTTTGATTTTTCCCAACGTGCCCATCCTGACCGATACCCTCAACTTTTTTGCCACCACGAGCATGGCCAAGGTGATGGTCTTTGCTTTGATCGTGGCCTTTTTGCAGGTGCGACCTCGGGGCCTTTTCCCCGAAAAAGGTCGTATGGTGGATGCCTAGGGAATGATCTCGCTTGGCGAAAACTCTAGGACCAGACTCTCCATCTTCTACTCCCTCACAAAGCCCATGAAACTGGTTCATTCCCCCCGTGCTGATCATGAAGTGGCTGCTCCCGCCGCGGGTGGGGATCCCAATTCTTCTCGCAAGCTTCTGTGGGAGGCCGGGATCCTCATCGTTTTGGTGCTGGCCTTGATCTTTGTGGCCCCAACTGTGCTGTCTGGCTTTCGGCTCAACTTGTTGGGGCGGTTTCTGGCCCTCAGCATTGTAGCTTTGGGAATCGACCTCATCTGGGGCTATACCGGCATGCTCAGCCTGGGGCATGGGGTGTTCTTTGCCTTGGGGGGCTACGCTCTGGGGATGCACCTGAAATTGCAATTGCCGGAAGGTCAGATACCGGAGTTTTTCAGCCTCTACGGGGTAACGGAATTGCCCTGGTTTTGGTATCCCTTTTATTCGTTTCCGTTTACGGCTGTTGCTGTGGTCTTGATCCCGGCTTTGGTGGCAGCAGCCCTGGGATATTTGGTGGTGAGAAATCGCATTCGAGGGGTTTATTTCTCCATTCTAACTCAGGCCACCACGATTATTTTCTTTAACTTCTTCAACGGCCAACAGCGCTTAATTAATGGCACCAACGGCCTGACCAACTTCCAGACTTTGTTTGGCCTGGATGTCAACTCGTCCGAGATGCGCTTCGCTGTCTATGTCACTACAGTTCTGGCGGTGGTTTTGGCTTACCTTCTCTGTCGTTGGCTGACCAGCGGCCTATTCGGTCGGATCCTGGTAGCCATTCGAGATGACGAGCCACGGGTTCGTTTTTCCGGCTACGATCCCACCGGCTTTAAAGTGCTGGTGTTTGCCGTGTCTGCTGCCCTGGCAGGCATTGCCGGAGCTTTGTTTACCTTGCAAACCGGGATCATCTCTCCCAATGCGATGGCCGTTCCCTTTTCCATTGAAATGGTGATCTGGGTGGCGGTGGGCGGTCGGGCCAGTTTGGTGGGGGCAGTGCTGGGGGCTCTGTTGGTCAACTTTGCCAAGAGCTTGCTGAGCGAAAATTTTCCGGAGATTTGGCTGTTTTTCCAGGGGGGATTGTTCCTGTTGGTGGTGCTGGTGCTGCCGGATGGACTGGTGGGTTGGGTGCGCACCCAAGGCAGGCAACTTTGGGTCACCGTTCAGCTTTGGCGCAGGCGTTTGGCAAATACTTCTCCAGCCTAAATCTGGCTTTCTCTTGAGGATGTCAGTTATGTGCAAGATATAAGTTTAAGGTAAGAGGATCCCATGGGTGAGCCAGCGATGCCAAGTTTCCTCTCCTATTTGATGGGTTTATTTGATGGGTTGAGAATCCGGTTTGACCTTTGGCCTTTCCGTTCTTGGATGTGATCCCCATGCTTACTGCAGCTCCCACCGCCACCCGACAAATTTTACAAACTCAGGATCTCACCGTCAGCTTTGATGGCTTCAAGGCTTTGGACAGGCTGAACTTCTCTCTGGAGGAAGGGGAGCTGCGGGTGGTCATCGGCCCCAATGGGGCAGGCAAGACTACGTTTCTCGATGTGCTGACGGGCAAGGTTAAGCCTACTCGAGGCCGGGTGCTGTTTAAAGGAAAAGATCTGACCAAGCTCAAGGAACATGAGATCTCGATTTTGGGTGTTGGGCGCAAGTTTCAGACGCCGCGGGTCTATCAAAACTTGAGCGTGCGAGAAAACTTGGAGCTATCCCTCAACCCTGACAAAAGGGTTTTTTCCACCCTACTTGGCAAAAAGCATCTGCGACAAGAAACGGATGCTCTTTTGGAAACCATTGGCCTCAGCCGTAAGGATCGGGTTCCGGCAGGGCTGCTTTCCCACGGAGAAAAGCAATGGCTGGAGATTGGCATGGTGATCGCTCAAGATCCGGATTTGCTGCTGCTCGATGAATGCGTAGCCGGGATGACAGATAAAGAAACAGAAGCTACAGGGGAGTTGATTCAATCCTTAGCCCAAAGCCACACCATTTTGGTGATTGAACATGACATGGTATTTGTCCGGCAAATTGCCCGTAAGGTTACTGTTTTACACCAAGGCTCGGTGCTGTGCGAAGGTACCTTTGAGGATGTGAAAAACGACCCGCGAGTTATTGAGGTCTATCTCGGATCCCATAAGGCGAAAAACTAAGCAAAAAGCTATAGCCCTGTTTTAACTGACCCATGCGCAGGCCCATGAATACGGAAAACGCGACCGCAACACAAAACTTATCCCGAGATGGATCCGGGCCTCTTCTGGAGGTCTCCGATTTGAGGGTTTACTACGGTCAGAGTTTAATTGTAAAGGATCTCTCTTTTAAGATCTTTCCCGGCCAAGCGGTCTGCCTTCTGGGTCGCAATGGCATGGGCAAAACCACCACGCTTAAAGCCCTGATGGGGCTTCTGAAAGACTGCACAGGCAAAATTGCTTTTGAGGGCCGTCCTATCAACCATTACCCTCCCAATTGGCGAGCCCGTGCCGGTATCGGCTATGTGCCCCAAGGTCGAGAGATTTTTCCCCGCTTAACGGTTGAGGAAAACCTGCTGGTGGGGTTAGAAGCGGCGCCGGACAAAGAACCAATTATACCTGAGTTTGTCTATGACCTATTCCCGATTCTGCGTTCTTTTCTTAAACGTCTGGGCGGGGATTTGAGCGGTGGGCAGCAGCAGCAGTTGGCGATTGCTAGAGCTTTGGTGGCGGAGCCCAAACTTTTGCTCCTGGATGAGCCCACAGAAGGGATCCAACCCTCCATCATCATCGAGATTGAAGAAGCCATCACCCGTATTCAAAAGGAGCGGGGCGTTTCGGTGTTGCTGGTGGAGCAGTATTTTGAGTTTGCCCAAAGCCTAGCCGATTATTTTTATCTCATGGAGAATGGATCCCTTATCATGGAGGGGCCGACCAACCAGATGGATGAAGAAAAAGTTCGGGCTCACCTCTCCATTTGAGGGGAAGCCATGTCATATTCACTGCTGATTACTTACCAAATCACTTAATGCTTAATGTCCGCCCATCTTGTGGCCAACTTCTTTGAGATCCACGCTGCTGATAGGACTTTCATAGACGATCCGACCGCCCGCCATCACCAGCAAACGATCGGAGAGCTTGAGAAGCTCGTCCAGATCTTCGCTGATCAGCAAGACGGCAACTCCTCGGTTACGAGCATCCACAATCTGCGAGTGAATGTAATCTACTGCCGCAAAGTCCAGACCAAAACAAGGATTGGCGGCGATCAAAATTTGTGGATCTCCGGCGAGTTCCCGTGCCAAAATGGCTCGCTGGACATTACCCCCCGACAGGTGGCTGATGGGAGTTTGGGCTGCAGGCGTTTTCACCTTAAATTGCTCGATTAACGCGCGGGCAGAGCGCCAAATCTCTTGCCAGATCAACATCCAACCTTTGGCCATAGGATCCCGGTCATAACGACGCAGGGCCAAGTTTTCGCCAACGCTCATGTTGGGGATCGAGGCATTTCTCAGAGGTTCCTCCGGCAAACAGCAAACCCGGTGGCGCACCATTTCTGCGCGGGTGGCCCTGTACAGTTGCCCGTTGATCTTGATCTGCCCGGCTGTAGCCATCCGCTGCCCGGCCAAGACTTCCATCAACTCCCGCTGGCCGTTGCCGGAAACGCCGGCAATTCCCACAATCTCACCTCCATGAACAGTCAGGGTCACCCCCCGCACAGCGGGCAAGCCATTGTCCTTGTCAGCCTGGATCCCTTCAATTTCCAGCAGAGGGGATCCCCCTTTGACCAAGGCTTTCTCCAACTGGATCTGCACCTGTTGCCGGCCCAGCATCATTTCGGCCATTTCTGCTGTGGATAAATCTTTCACTTGTCCATGGCCGGCCAGCTTCCCACGTCGCAACACCGTCACCTCATCGGCAAAGGCATTCACCTCGCGAAACTTGTGGGTAATGAGCAATACACTCAGGTCGCCAGCTTCCACCGAACGACGCACAAGGCCCAAGACTTCGTCGGCTTCCTCTGGCGTGAGCACAGAAGTAGGCTCGTCCAAGATCAGGATCTTGGTGTTCAAATAAAGCTGCTTGAGGATCTCGACCTTCTGCTTTTCTCCTGCCGATAGTTCGGAAACAAAAGCCCGCAAGTTGACTTGGAAAGGGGCTGTTTCCATAAAATCTGCCAGCTTTTTTTCCTCTTCTTTCCAGTCAATCACCAAAGGCAAATCTGGGCGGGCCAAGACCAAGTTTTCCGCCACAGTCATGGCGAGTACAGAGGTGAAATGTTGGTACACCATGCCAATGCCGTAGTGATAGGCATCCCGTGGGCTGTGGATGGCACGAGCTCGTTTATCAATGCAAACATCGCCAGAGTCAGCATGATAAAAGCCCATCACGCACTTGACGAGGGTGCTTTTCCCGGCTCCGTTTTCCCCAAGTAAGGCATGAAGGGATCCCGGCTTGAGTTTCATCGAGACGTGGTCTAGGGCCAACAGGGATCCAAATCGCTTGGTGAGGTTGACGACCTCCAGTTCCGGGGGGGCTTTCCGTGCTGTTGAGATTTCAGTTTGGGCAGTGGTAGTCATGGTTGGTCAAGATCTCCTGGTTTGGGTGTCTCACGTAAAGAAACGAGGTCTAGTCGGTTTTGAGTTCCTGAAGTACTGCTATCAGGGCACCTGAATCGGCAACTGCCCCGAAAACCCCCCCTTGCATCTGGATCATCTTCAGAGCAGCGAGATAATTTCCGTAGTCTGTGGCACCTGTGCAATCGGATAGCAACAAACATTCATAGCCCCGGTCGTTGGCTTCTCGCATGGTGGTGTGGACGCATACATCGGTGGTGATGCCCGTCAAGATCAGGTTTTGGATGCCTTTGCGCCTCAGGATTAAGTCCAGATCAGTGGCATAGAAAGCGCCTTTGCCCGGCTTGTCGATGATCACCTCCCCTGGCAGAGGAGCCAGTTCCGGGATAATTTCCCAGCCGGGTTCTCCTCGCACCAGGATGCGCCCACAGGGACCGGGATCCCCAATGCCTGCCCCAATGCGTTGACTGCGCCAGCGCTTGTTTTCCGGCAAATCTGATAGATCGGGGCGATGGCCTTCGCGGGTATGCACGATGAAAAAACCCAGGGCTCGCATTGCCGCCAAAACCCGTCGGATCGGCTCTATGGGGGCACGGGTGAGGGAAATGTCGTAGCCCATTTTGTCTACATAGCCACCTACCCCGCAGAAATCGGTCTGCATATCGATGACGATCAGGGCGGTGTTCTCAGGCCGTAAGTCACCGTTGTAGGGATAGGGGTAAGGTTCTGCCGCAATATAGGATCCCATAGCACCTCTGGCAAATCAATTCAATAAAGAGCAAAGAAAGAGCAAAAGCCCAATCAAGAGGGATATCCAACCCAAGCCTTCGGGTCACCCTGCGCTTGACCTCGGCTCTCCCAAGTTAAAGCTGGGGCGGTGAGCCTTGGCCAGAACCCTGCCAAGATAGAACACAGCTTGCCATTTCCATCCACAGGTTTGTGTCTCCTCCGATTCACTTCACTGCAGAGCCCTGGCTGCACACCTACAGCGAAATTATTGATGTGCGCTCTCCGGCAGAGTTCGCAGAGGATCATTGGCCGGGAGCCATCAACTTGCCTGTACTCTACGATACAGAACGGGCGGAGGTGGGCACGCTCTACAAGCAGGTGGATCCCTTTACAGCCCGCAAACGAGGGGCAAGCTTGGTGGCCCAGAACATCAGTCGCCACTTGCAAACCCATTTTGCCGATAAAGATCGCGATTACCGGCCCCTAATCTACTGCTGGCGGGGAGGGCAGCGCTCTGCCAGCTTGGCATTGGTGTTGTCCCAGGTGGGCTGGCAGGTTACGGTTTTGCAAGGTGGCTACAAAACCTACCGGGCCTGGGTGCGCCGGCAACTGCAGATCTTGCCCCAGGAATTTACCTACCGAGTGCTCTGCGGACCAACAGGGAGCGGCAAAACCCAGTTGCTTCACCATCTGCGCCAACAGGGATCCCAAGTTCTCGATCTGGAAAAGCTGGCCTGTCACCGGGGATCCCTCCTGGGGGCCGAGTGGGGGGTGCCACAGCCCAGTCAGAAGAGCTTTGAAAGTCAACTGGTGCAGGTTTTTCTCCAGTGGGATCCCGCCAAGCCAGTCTGGGTAGAAGCTGAGAGTGCCAAAGTGGGCCAGCTCCATCTGCCGCCTGCCCTTTGGCAAGCCCTTACCCAAGCCGACTGTGTCGAAGTGCAGTTGCCTCTAGAGGAGCGGGTGAAGGGGTTAATCGCCCACTATCCCCACTGGATTGCTCACCCCCAAGCGCTAAAGGGGAAATTGCTGCCTCTGAAGTCCCGTCTTGGCCAGGCCCGCCTGCAGCGTTGGTTTGAGCTGATCGACGCCCAAGACTGGCCGCAGTTTGTGCAGGAGTTGCTGGAGCAGCACTACGACCCCACCTATCGACACGGGCTGCAGCAAAACTTCAATCGCCTTCGGGCCCGGATTGAGCTGTCTGACCTTTCCGAGACCAGCCTCAGGGAAGCTGCTGCTCGCCTCATCCAGATGCCGCTTGGATCCCTGGCTAGGTGAGCACGATAAACTCCAAAGCCCGCAACACCTCAAACCACTCGGAAACTTCCAGCCGAACCGTGGAATCGGCAATCCACCGGCAGCCAGGATAAAAAGACTTGCGGTAGGCCCGAGCGGGATCCTTGTAGTCCACTTCCAATTGAAAGTGATCCGGCAGTGGGCGAGGACGGTAGGCCGACAGCCGCCTCAGGGATCCCTCTACACCTTGGCGGATGGCCCGCAAAACTTGCTGCGGATGTGGCGCAATGACCGACTGGCCCATTCCTTTGTGGGTGACCACCGTCTCGATGTGGGCGTCATAAGCTTTCGCTGCGGCACACACCTCCGCATCTCCGGCTACAAACACAACTGGGACTCCCTCATAGGCAGCCGTGAGGCTGACCAGGTGAAACTCGGCGATGGCCTGGCCGTTCAGCCGGATTTGGCTAACTTCGGTGGTGTAGGTGTGGGCGAGGGGGTTGGCAGCAGATCCGGCGCGGGCATGATAGCCGATTAGGAGCAGGGCATCGTAACTGCGATCCAACTCTTGCACCATACAGTAGGGGTGGCCGCTCCAGCCGCGGATGAGTTGCACCGGCTCCGGCAACCGTTCGGGGATGAGGTTTCGCCCTGAGTCATGGGCATCTTTGACCGTGATCTGCGTGGCTCCGGCAGCCAGGGATCCCTCACAAGCCGCGATCACTGCTCGGGTCATCTGCTCTCGGAATGCCTCGTAACCCGGCTGGCCGATGGTGGCCTCATCCCAATGGCTGATGCCGGCAATCCCTTCAATATCGGCACTGATATAGACCTTCATGCTTGGCTCAGTAGACTCAGCATTGGATTCTGTTGGGCTTCATCCACCCTCGGATGCCCCTCAGCATCGCTCTGGGCAAGGGATCCAAGCGGTTATTTCCCTTGCGAAAGCTGCCCCTGTCTCTGTTACGGATCCCTTCCCTATTCTCAAGAAGCTCGGATGAAGAATAAAGACTCCGTCCCGCTGAGGGGATCAGAGAGCCACCAAAGAAGCAGATACCCCCTGCTGTAACTCCGACAACAATGAGGCCGGACGCCCCTTGTAGGGCCAGGCAAAAGCGTGACGAAAGGCTGCTTCCTGGCAGTGTTTGAGCTGCTCGAAATCGATGATGTCGTGGGTTAGCAGGTTTTCGTACTCAAACGGCAGCCGCACATTGTGCAAGCCGGCGTTGTCGGTGCAGATGGCGATATCCACCCCCGCCTCAAAGCAGCGGTCAAAGACAATCTTGAGGGGCTCCAAACTGGGCAGGGTTCCCGTTTTTAGATAGGTGGTGGGACAAACTTCTAGGCATTGGCCTCGCCGCGCCAGCTCCGGCAGCAATTCTGGATAGTGGAGAGGGATCTGAATGCCGTGGCCGATCCGCGAGACATAGGGCAGTAACTGCGGGTAGCAGCCATCCAAAGTTTCGTACAGGTGGGCAGTGGTTTTCAGGCCCCGGGCCAGCGCATACTTGAACAGCTCAATCCACTCGTCCATCCGTTCACCGTAGGGCTTGTCTCCTCCGGCCAGGTCGATGGCACACACATACTCCGACTCGGCGGCAGCTTCCACCATGGCTCGGTTGATGTGGCTGGGCAAGCGCGAGTGCAAACAGACGATCTGGGTGGTGACGATGGGATACTCTCGCTGTTGACTGGCTTGTCCTACCGTCTCGATTACCTGGCGCATCTGCTTGAGGCGCTCCGCCTCATCCAGGCTGGGATCCGTGCGCAGGTAGGGGGTGTAGCGAATCTCTAGGTAGGCCAGATCCTCAAAGATGTAGGCTCCCCGCAGCAGGCGGTAGATAAAATAGGGCAGGGTTTCCAGGGTCTGCACCTGTTCCACCAGCGTGTGCAGCTCCAGGTAATCCTCGAGGGTGTTGCGCGGGCGGGTGTAGAACTCCTCAAACTCGGCATAGGTGGGAAAGCGCTCTGCCAAAGGGGATCCCTGGCGGTGAAAATAGCGCCACAGAATTCGGGGGACAACCGAACCGCCCAAATGACGGTGCAACTCCGCGTGAAGTGCCATAAACGCTCTACAGTGGCCCGCCAGGGGGCAGACTTGGTTTGTTTAAGTACTATTTCTACTCTTATCCTACTCTTATCCAACCGCCTCAGGCTTGTCCAGGTCTAATCCCGCAAGCCCGGCTAGAAGTTTAGATCGTCAAGCCGATCCCCTGCCCATCGTGATAGGCGGCCAGCAGTAGGTCGGTGGTGGTATCCCAGGCAATCTCCCCCGAGCAGGATAGAGCGATGGCCCCAAAGGAGCGGCGACGTTGGCGGGCCTCTTGAAAAGACTTGGCCATGGCAGCCTTCAGGCTGAGGCCATCTTCCACTCGAATCACAATCCGCGCCGCCAAGCTCTCATCCAAAATATCTTCCCCGACACCAGTACAACTGACCCCCGCCGCCGCACTGGCATAGGTTCCCGCTGGAGTGGCCGAATCGCTTACTCGCCCCACCCGTTCAAACCCCCGCCCGCCGGTGGAGGTGCCGGCACAGATTTGCCCCTGTTGATCCAGCGCCACCGCCCCCACCGTGCCCATGGCCAGAGCAGTGAGAACCCTAGTTGGGGGATGGGTTTGGCGCAACTGCACCCACTCTTGAACCCGCTTGAGAGTGGCCGGGTCATAGACCGGCAACTGCAGCTCCCGCGCCAGCTCTGCTGCCCCTTGTTCGGCCACCACGCGATCCGGGCTTGATTGCAGAGCCTGGGCCATGAGGATGGGATGCTGAACTCGGCTGACGTTGATCACCCCGCTAAAAGACTGGGTGGCCCCGTTCATGAGAGCGGCGCTCATGCGGATTTGCCCATCCGATTGCAAGACCGACCCCGTCCCGGCATTGTAGAGCGGATCATCCTCCAGCAACTGGCAGGCATGCATCACCGCCGCCTCGGCACTCTGCCCAGCCAACAGCAGCTCGTAGGTGCTCTCCACCACCTGCTGCAGGGATCCCCTCACTTTTTCCAGGCTGCTTTCCCCTTCCAGGGCGCTGCCGGCTCCGCCGTGGATGATCAGTTTGGGCTGAGGCATGATGAGATCGGTTACCTTGTGAGAACAGTGGAAGACTATATTTTGATTTTCGGGTACAACATCCACCCATGCATCTGCTCCATCCCAGGGATCCCAACGCAAAGGGAGAGGGAGCCTTAAGATAATCCTGTAGATTTGCTAAGCATAGATACTCAAGGGCGATTCTGGTAAAGGGCTGTCGGATTGCAGCCGGCAGGGATCCCCCTGATGGTATGGCACAAGCGAGGTTACATCCATGGCGCTGCCCAGCTTGCACGAGTTTCCTTGGCTGACCACGGTCATCGCTTACCCTGTGTTGGCCGCCCTATTTATTCCCCTGATCCCAGCACCGGCTGGGGATCCCAGTACCCGCGCCTACGCACAAAAGTTGGCCGAGCGGATCCGCTGGTTTGCTTTGTTCATTGCGGTCACGGATCTGCTGATTCTGCTGGCCGGCTTCTATGTCGGCTACGATCCCGGCCAGACAGGTTTGCAACTGCTGGAGCGCTACACCTGGGTACCCCAAGTGGGCTTGAGTTGGTCGGTGGGGGCTGATGGCCTCTCCATGCCCCTGATCCTGCTCACGGCGTTTATCACTACCCTAGCCATCTTGGCCGCTTGGCCGGTCACCCTCAAACCTCGCCTCTTCTACTTTTTGATGCTGGCCATGTATGGCGGGCAGATCGGGGTGTTTGCCGTGCAGGACATGTTGCTGTTTTTCCTGATGTGGGAATTGGAGCTGATCCCGGTGTACTTGCTCCTCTCCATTTGGGGGGGATACAACCGCCTGTATGCGGCCACCAAGTTCATCCTCTACACGGCTCTCAGCTCCCTGTTTATCCTGGTGGCAGGTCTGGCTATGGCCTTCTACGGGGATCCCATCAGCTTTGACATGACGGATCTGGCCCACAAGACCTATCCACTCACCTTCCAACTGCTGATGTATGGGGCCTTCCTCATTGCCTATGGGGTGAAGCTGCCCATTTTCCCCTTGCACACTTGGCTGCCCGATGCCCACGGCGAGGCCACTGCGCCGGTGCACATGTTGCTGGCCGGGATCCTGCTCAAGATGGGGGGCTATGCCCTGATGCGCATGAATGCGGGCATGCTGCCGGATGCTCATCTTTACTTTGCGCCAGTGCTGATCGTGTTGGGGGTGGTGAACATCATCTTTGCCGCCCTCACCTCTTTTGCCCAGCGCAACCTGAAGCGGAAGATCGCCTACTCTTCCATCAGCCACATGGGCTTCGTGCTCATCGGTATCGGATCCCTGACGGAGATCGGCATGAGCGGCGCCATGCTGCAGATGATCTCCCACGGGCTGATCGGGGCCAGCCTGTTCTTTTTGGTGGGGGCCACCTACGACCGCACCCACACACTGGAGCTGGAAGAAATGGGCGGTGTGGGCCTGAAGATGCCCAAGATCTTCTCCATGTTCACCGCCTGCTCGCTGGCCTCTTTGGCCCTACCTGGGATGAGCGGCTTTGTGGCCGAGATCATGGTGTTTATCGGCATGGCCACCACCGATGCTTACTCTCTCCCCTTCCGGCTGGTGGTGGTTTTCCTGGCGGCAGTTGGGGTGATCCTGACCCCCATCTACCTGCTGTCGATGTTGCGGCAGATTTTCTTTGGCCCGGAGAACAAAGAGCTCACCGAACACGAAGAGTTGGTGGATGCCGAGCCGCGCGAGGTGTTCATCATTGCCTGTCTGCTGATCCCAATCATCGGCATTGGCCTCTATCCCAAGCTGGTGACCAGCCTCTACGACCAATCCACCAACGCCTTGGTGGCGCTGCTGCGGCAGGAACTGCCCCAAACTGGTGAGACGGTTGCCCAAGCCCCTGCCCTCTACAACAACTGAATGTTGAATTTGAATTGAGGGATGGAAGGAGATCCACTCTTTTTCTATCCCGCATTGGACTTGTGGCTCTCGCCAGCTTGAACTTGCATCCAGCCAAACAAAGTTGCAATTGTCAGTTGGATCCCTGAGGCGAAGGCGGGAGCGGGGATCACCTCTTGGGGATCCTCATGTACTGTCGGCTGCTGCCCGGCAGGGTAGGCGAAAACAACCCTTTCTTCGGGAGCCACGATCCACCCCATTTGGCAGCCGTGATCCAGGCCGATCAAGATTTTTTTGACCAGCTTCATTGGATTTTGATCGGGAGAGAGAATCTCGATCATCCAATCCGGGCAAAAGGGGATGAGATTTTGAATGGTGCCATCTTCATCTACAGGGATCCGATCCCAGGGGATCACAGAAATATCGGGCACAATCGCGTATCCGGCGAAGGTGCAGCGCAGCTCTGGAAATGCCATTCCCAGTTGAGAAGGCTCCAACATCTCGTTAATGAAGCTACCCAGTTTTAGTTGGAGACGGCTATGTTTTCCCTGTGGCATGGGCTTCTGGATAATTTCTCCTTTGATGAACTCGCTGGCGGGCTGAGTTTCCGGCTGTTGTAGAAAGTCTTCCAGAGTTAGAGGCTTGGCAGATAGACTGACCATGGCTTTCTCCCATCACGCTGCTATCCGATTAACAATAGACTGAGAAAGTATCAAAGCTGATCAAATCAAAACAGATCCCTGTCACGTTGTTGCCAAGTCATTTGGCGGTCATAAGGGCTTTTGCCGGAAAACAACCCCATCAGCGGCCCCAAAATGGCCCCAAACACAAAACCGCCCGCATGGGCCCAATAGGCAATCCCCCCACCCTGCATACCGATGTTGGTAGGCGTCTGTAGGCTGGCAATGCCGTAGAAGGCTTGCTGGATGAACCAAAAGCCCAGGAACACCCAAGCTGGAATGTAGAGGGTTGTGATAAAAATACCCAAGGGCACCAAGGTTAGGATCTCGGCCCGTGGAAAACGCAAAATATAGGCTCCCAATACGCCAGCAATAGCGCCGCTTGCCCCCAGTGAAGGAATGGGGGATCCCATGTCGAAAAACCACTGCGTTAATGCAGCCAAAGCTCCACAAGTCAGGTAGAAGATGAGGTAACGCACATGGCCCAAGCGATCCTCAACGTTGTTGCCGAAAACCCACAAAAAGAGCATGTTCCCGCCAATGTGGAGAAAGCCCCCATGCAGAAATTGTGAGGTGAATAGGGTTACCCATTCTGGACGCGACGAAGAGGTGATCTCCCCTCGAAAACTGGCCGTCAACTCTATCGGTACCACTGCCCACTCCCGGAAAAAAGCTGCCAGCTCTTGTGGCGACAGGGTTAGCTGGTACAGAAAAATTAAGATGTTAACGATCACCAGGGCATAAGTGACATAGGCTGTGCGGGTGGTTGGGTTGCGATCTTGCAGGGGTACCACAGTTCAGATCCGGTTGACGTCACCCTCTAGCCTAACCTGTCCTTTCCCACCCCCCCAGGCTCACCTCTAAGCCCCTACCTGAGGCTACACTGGGGTAGTCGGCTGGGAGCTATGCTTGCAGACGGATCCCTTGCCGACGAACGCATCTCGGCCAAGCTCGCTCGGCAGAGAATGGACTACAAGATAAGGATTTAGAGGAGTGGATTGATGCCCGAGGTTGAAAGCACCACTGCCCCGCTCAAGTTTTTGATCGTCGAAGATCATCCAGAGGTGGCCCAGAACAACTGTGAGTGGCTGCAACGGATTGCAGCCGATGCTCAGTGCATTACGGTCACCAACCCTATGGACGCCATCCTGCGCTTGCAGCGGGAACAACCGGACTTGGTTGTAGCCGATCTGCTCTACGGTCAAACCAGCGGGGAGCAGTCTGCCGAGCCTGGCCTAGAGTTCCTGCGTCATATCTTTGAGAACTACCCCACCCTAAATGTGATGGCCTATTCCAGCGAGCCGCTGCTGCTAACTCCATTGGTGGGCCTGATCAGCAAACACCAGGGTGGGTTTGCCGCGGTCAACAAAATGGAACGGCGCACCGTGTTTTTGGAGGGGGCCAAAAGTGCCCTCAATGGAGAATTGCGCATGCCGCGGGAGTTGCGCGGTCTTACGAAGCTGACGGAACGAGAAATTGAGGTCTTGAACTTGCTCTGCAAAGAAGCCCTCACCGATCAGGCCATCGCAGATCGCATTCACACCAGCAAGAAGACCGTACAAAACTGTATCCAGAGGCTCAAAGAAAAGTTGGATATTTTCGGCTCTGAGGATGAGATCAATGCTCGCGTTGCCATGTGCATGACAGCTGTTCAGAAAAAGATTATCCAGTGGTAAAGGCTGAAGGCCAGCAGTGACTTGCATCTGCGGCCAGCTCCAGCTTGGGGTACTGGCAAAGGCTTAGTCAAAGCCAGAAGAAGAGAGGCGGAGCTCTCCGGCTGCCATTTTCCAATTCTTCCAGCCATCAGACAGCTTTCAACTTGGATCAGTGGATCCCCAGTGCAGAGGCAAACACACTGTGGCCCACAATGGCCTCTACCACAA
>NZ_JANSIG010000061.1:0-18258 GCF_047461975.1 Synechococcus sp. R55.3
ACCTCCCGCGTTACGGGATCCAGAATCAGATCCATGAACACCAACTGGCCATCGCGGGATCGCCTTGGCTGCCGCAAATAGATCCGTATCCGAGACAGCAGCTCCTGAATGCTGAAGGGTTTGACCACGTAATCATCCGCCCCGGCATCCAACCCCGCTGCTCGATCCGACACCTCATCTCTGGCGGTCATCAACACCACCGGCACGCGGTTGCCCGTTGAGCGCAGTCGCCGACAAATTTCCAAACCTGAGATGCCGGGCAACATCCAGTCCAACAGCACCAAGTCGGGGTTTTGGTCGCAGGCTGCCCTCAACCCGGCCATGCCATCGCTGGCTACGCTGACTCGATATCCCTCACAGGTCAGCTCCGTTTCCACAAAACGAGCCAGCTTAGCTTCATCTTCGATCACCAGAATGTGGGCAGAAGAGGGTTCAGGCTCTGGCATACGCTCTCTTGCTGAATCCAAGGAAGACGCCGAAAAACTTGCTCATTGCCCCCAAGCATATCTCAACCGTATGGATTGGCAGTCGAGATGACTGAATCCGTCCTAGCCTGCAACAGCCTTGTGGAATTGCCTGGGGTTGATATCAGCAAGTGCTTTGAGTTATTCAAAAGGCATTCATGTACCTTATCACCATGAGTATCCTAAGCCATGACCCTCTCTCCTGTTCGGCTCACCCCGCCCCTACCTCCCATTCGATGGGAAAAACTGCCGGAAGACTTTCCCTTGCCGGATGAGCCTGTGGAAAGCACCTTACAGCCCCTTTTGGCTGCTGCTCTGCGTGAGGCATTGGAACTCGCTCAGATGATCCCTGCCCAGGCTTTGATCGCCTCCAACTTTGGCCTTTGCAGCACTGTCGGGGACAAGGTGGTGGTGAAAGCCCCCGACTGGGTTTATGTGCCCGCAGTACAGCCGATTCCCGAAGGAGAGATCCGCCGCAGCTATACCCCCCACCTAGAAGGGGATCCCCCGGCGATTGTGATGGAATTCATCTCCGAAACCGAGGGCGGCGAGTACTCCATCAATCCCCACTATCCCTATGGAAAATGGTATTTCTACGAGCGCATTTTGCAGGTGCCTGTCTATGTAATCTTTCATCCCAAAACCGGTGAGCTGGATGTCTACCGCCTGGAGAATGGCCGCTATACCCCTGTATCGGCGGATGAAAACCGTCGCTACTGGATCCCGGAGATTGGCTTGTTTTTGGGGGTGTGGCGGGGACAAAAAGCCGAGACCAAAGCCAACTGGTTGCGGTGGTGGACTGCCGATGGGAGTTTGCTGCTGTGGGGGAGTGAACATATAGAGCAGGAGCGGCAGCGGGCCGAACAGGAGCGGCAGCGGGCTGAACAGGAACGGCAACGGGCCGAGGCGGCAGAGGCAGCTCTCGAACAAGCCCGCTCGGAGCAACGACGCCTAGCGGCAAAGTTGCGGGAACTGGGGTTGGATCCTGATGCGGCAACCGACTATTGTTGACTATCTGTTGATATCCCCCCATTTCCCCAGTAGGTGCGCCCTCGCCAAGACCGGGGTCGGCTGAGAGCAGACAGGATCACCCGCAAGACTGCCAAGGGATCCGCCAGCGGAGAGATCCAAAACGTCCAGGGGGGGTCTTGATAGGAGCCGCGAATCCCCACGAGCACACCCAACCGTAGGGCAAGCAACCCCAAGTTCAGCCCCAACAGCAATTGCTCCGTCAGGGAGAGGGAAAGCCCTAAGCCGATCATGCCCAGTAAACCCACCGCCGCCAGCCCAGGGATCCCTTGGGTGAGGACGAGGAGAGCTATATCCCCCCACAACTGGGCCACAGGGGTGGCATCTTTCAAATCGAGGGATCGGCCCCACTCTCGCCAAGTTTCGCCAAAAGAAGTGTACATGCGCACCTTGAGCAGGTGCCGACCGTCGTAAAAAGCTACTTTAAAGCCGGCTGCCGCAATCTGCCGCACCAAGGTGACATCGTCACAGAAGGAGGCCCGCGCCAGCGTGTAGCCGTTCATGGCTTCCAGCACCGACCGGCGCACTAGCATACATTGCCCATTGGCCATCGTCCGTTCTGGCAGGGTAGCCCTGTCTCCGGCTGCCCCATAGCGATAGATCAGGGTCACCAAAAGAGCCGGTTGCAGCCAGCCTTCCCCCCAGTGCTGCAAGATAAACTGCGGTGCCAGGGTGATCAGGTCGAGCCTTTGGGCCTGGGCGGTTTCCAGCAGGCGCTCCACCAAGCCTGGCTGGGGACGGGTATCGGCATCAATGCCCAGGATCCACTCAGAGGCCGGATCCGACTGGAGAAATCCGTAGTGCAAAGCCCAGGGGCGGCCCACCCATCCGCCGGGGAGGGGATCGTCGGTTACCAGACGGAAGCGCGGATCCCGCTTGGCCATCTGCAGCACTTTTTCGGGGGTGCCATCTTGAGAGCGGCTGTCCACCACCAGCACCTCCCGCAGGACGGAGCTCTGTTGGTGTAATCCTTCCAGGCAGGGATTGATGCGTTCCGCTTCGTTGAGGGTGGGCAACAACACGCTGACCAAGCCCGGCTGCAAAGGGATCCCAGGCTGACCGGGAGGCAGAGGGGAAGGGCGCCGCAAAGAGGGCAGCAGCCGCGCCAGCAGCACCGCCAGCATCGGCACTTGCATAACCAATAGACTCAGGGCGGCAGCATCTCCAGCCCAGGCAGGGATCCCGTTCATGCCAGTTCTAACCTGTAAGGGAAAAGTGTCCAAGAATGCTTGCAAGAGAAGCCCAGGGAGGACAAACTCATACTCATGGTGATTTAGCAATTCAAAATCAGTCTGGTTGCATCGTGCCTGTGCTCATTCCCCCTCAAACCTGCCGGGCTCTTCATGGATGTCTTCATCCGGCTCAGCCACAAGGGATCCCCTGTTACAGTTGTGAAATTGCACAGTGAAAGGCTCAACGCCGCGATTGCCCGCGAGGTACGGAAAGAGCTAAGCCAAATTCTCACCGAGAAACCGGGACATTTCTTGTTGGATCTTAGTCAGGTTAGCCTGATCGACAGCATGGGGTTGTCGGTTCTGGTTTGGGCGCATCGCCATTGCCGCGCTTCGGGCTATTAACTCAAGTTCTGCAGCCTGCAGGAGCAGGTCAAGCTGCTCTTCTCCATCACCGGCTTGGATGCCATTTACGAGATCTACCCCTCTGTAGAAAAGGCACTTGAGTCTTTTCCGTAGCTCTCCCTATCGGGTCAACTGAGAACCGTCAGGGATCAGCTTCTCAACACCTGGATTAGCCTAACGGTTGAAAACCTGCTCAGGGGGAGGGGTTGCTGTTTTGGTTCTCGACCGTCTGGGGCCGGTTCACCTGGGCATAAACTTCTGCCTGTTGCCGAATCTGCTCCCGGACTTGGGGCGGGGCCAGCCGGGCTGCTTGCTCAAACAGCTCAGGCGCTTTTGCCCGTAGGTTTTCATCGGTGGCGGAGCTGAGGGCTATGGCTTTGCCCAACACGGGGGTGAAATCACTGGGATCCGCCGCAATCAACTTGTCGTAGAGGACTACAGCTTTCTCAGTCTGGTTGTTGCGGGCGTAGACAAAAGCCAAGCGCAAACGCACATCATTATCTTCCGGCGCTTCTTCAAGATGCTTCTCCAGTAGGGCAATGGCCTCAGAGGTGCGGCCCAGGGTTAGCTGCACATCCACCAACTGTTGTAGCACCTGGCCATCTTTGGGATCCCTGTCGTGAAGGAGCTGGAGCTGTTCTAACGCCCCTTCAAAATCCCCCGTATCCTGTTGGATTTGGGCCAAAAAAGCTCGCAGTTGCCGATTTTCGGGCTCCAGTTCCACCAGCTTCTTCAGCGGCTCAATGGCCCCTTGCGGCTCGTTCAATTGCAGTTGGGTGTCGATCAACCCCCGCAGGGCAATGGGGTTATCCGGCTCCCGCTCCAGCACGACGCGATAGCCGTCTGCCTGGGCCCGCAGTTGCTCGGTTACCAGGCTGGCCTCTGGAGATTCGGAAGGCCCGAGGGCCTGGAATAGCGGGCCAAAGGAGAAGCCCAAGAAAGTTACCGTGCCCACCACCAGCAGCAAAATGTTGAGGAGCTTGCGGGCTGGGGATTCTTGGGGTTTGGACTGAGGCATAAAGGGCTCGCGCAGAAGACTCCTCTGTACTCTATCATCGGCGCCGGGGCAGGCTGCGGGGTGAGGTTACCCAATACCCAAAACTTTTGAAAACAGCATCCAAGGGGAGGGCAATGCCGTACTGAATTTAGGTAGTGCTGAATCTTTTTGCCACCCCTCACTCCCTCTTAACCATGCGGATCACCTGTTACCCCGACAACCTCACCTTGGAAGCCAATCCCCTGCTCACGGTTCTGGAAAATCTGCTCAAGGCGGGGGTGCGCCATGTCCATGCCTGTGGGGGCAATGCCGCCTGCTCCACCTGTCGCATCCTGATTTTGGAAGGCAGCCAAAACTGCCGCAGCATGACTCCTGCCGAGAAGAAGTTAGCTCAACGGCTAGACCTTCCTGTACATATTCGTCTGGCCTGTCAAACCCGCATCACTGGAGATGTCACCCTGCAACGGCTGGTGATCGATAAAGCAGATGTGGAAGTAGCTCAACATCAATTGCAGGCCCATTCGGTCGGCAGCCAAGTCACCGCCGCCATTCTCAGCGCTTCCCTGCGGGGGACGGCCAACTTCGACGAGGAGAACTTTCCCTACGATGTTGTCTACACCTTGGGTCGCTACTTCACCCAGATGGGAGCATTGGTGCAGCAACATGGGGGAGTACTGGCCAACCAGAGCGGGCTGAGAAGTTTGGCCTTGTTTGGCTTAAAACAACCCGAGCTGGCCGTACAGCAGGCACTGCAGGCGGGATTGGCGCTTGGACAGTCGGTGGCGGAGTTGAACAGGTCTCTGCGGCAACTCTCCTACCCCCAGGTTAAGCTCACCCTCGGGATCCACTACGGCCCAGTCCTTTTGCTGCCCCTCGATCCCCAAGATCCGCAGCGGTTGTCCGCCTTCGGGAAGTCGGTTCAGCTTGCCACCTGGCTGGAGTCGGTTGAGGATGTTTCGCAAGGGGGGGAACAGTCTGAGGAACAGAGCTCCCGGTTGCTCATCTCGGCAGCTGTGTATCGAGCCGTGGAAGGGCAACTCCTGCAGGTGGAGCCTCTTTCGGTGAAACCCGTTCCCAACGCCAAACCCATTCGAGTCTATAGGGTGCATCCCAACCCCGTCAGCTTGCCGACTGGCGAGGAGCAAGCTCCAGAAGCAACCAAGCCTGAACCGCTTGGATGGCTGGAAGCGCTCCGGGAATGGCTACAGGCTTGGTCTCGTTTTTGAGGGATCCCTTCAGGCAAAAACGCCATCCCTTTGCTGCACCTGGGCCCTCAGGTAGGGGATCCCCATCCGGTGGCAGTAGTCGCCGAAGCTCTCGCCAGGACGGCGCTCCTGCTTGTAGACCTGCAGGAGAACTCTCATGAGCGGCACGATCTGGCTGATGTGTACCCGATCCTGAAACACTTGCGCCAGGCGATCCCCCTGCGGGCTGGCTCCCAGCCAAATCTGGTAGTAGCCATCGGGGGCGGATCCCACCAATCCCAGTTCCGCCAAGTAGGGTCGGGCACAGCCGTTGGGGCAGCCGGTCATGCGCACCAAAAAGGGCGAATCCTGCAGATCCAGCTCCTGCAACAGCCGATCCAACTGGCGAACCAGCCCCGGCAAAGCCCGCTCCGACTCGGTAATCGCCAACCCACAGGTGGGCAGGGCAGGGCAGGCCATCGACAGCCGCACCAGTTGGGGGATCTCTTCCTTGGAAAGCACCCCGTGGGATTTGAGGATCTGGTTGATGGCCTCCCGCTGGCCATCCTCGATGTCAATAAAGATCACGTCCTGAGTGGGGGTCAGCCGCATGTCCAGAGAAAAGGCTTCCACAATCCGGCGCAGTGCCGTCTTGAGCTGTCGCTCTGGGGTGTCCTGGATACGGCCATTTTCGATGGAAATGCCCAAAAACCAACGGCCATCCCCCTGCTCGTGCCAGCCTAGGTAGTCGTCGCTGTTGGGGACAAACTTGGGTAGGGGGCGAAACCGGGGCAATTTTTCCCCCACATACTCCTCGACAACGCGGCGAAACTTGCGGATCCCCCAGTCTCTCACCAGATACTTCAGCCGCGCCTGCTTGCGATCGTGCCGGTTGCCGTAGTCTCGCTGCACCGCCAAAACGGCCTGGCAAACCCGATACACCGATTCCGGCGGGGCAAAGCAGAGCTTTTGGGCCAAAAGGGGCTGGGTTTCTTCCTTGCCGTGGGTACGCCCCATGCCCCCACCCACCACAATGTTGAAGCCCTTCAAGTTGCCCTTGCGATCCGTGAGCACAATCAAGCCCAAGTCCTGGGAGTACACATCTACCGTGTTTTCCCCAGCTACGGTGATGGCTGTCTTGAACTTGCGGGGCAAATAGACGGGGCCATACAGAGGTTCTGGCCCCTCCAGGCGCACCCCGTTGCCCACAAACTGCTCTGCTTCCCGCACTTCCTCATCCACCGGTGGGATGGGAACCGGCTCCCCATCCACCCAGATCTCGTAGTAGGCAGAGGTTTTTGGAGCCAACAGATCCGCCAGCTTGCGGGCATACTCTTGAGCATAGCGATAGGCAGGGCGATTTTTGTAGGGGGCAACCGGTGCCATCACGTTGCGGTTGACATCGCCGCAGGCGGCCAGGGTGGATCCCATCTGTTTGAGAATGCTGGCTATGGTGGCCTTGAGGTTTTTCTTGAGGATCCCGTGCAACTGAAAGGTTTGCCGCGTTGTGGCTCGCAGGGTGCCATTGCCGTACTCATCGGCCAGCCGATCCAGGGTCAAGTAAAGCTGGGGGGGCACGTGTCCCCCTGGGATGCGGGTGCGCAACATGATGGAATAGGCCCGCTCCAATCCTTCCTGCTTCCGTTGCTGCCGCAGATCCCGGTCATCCTGCTGGTAGGCGCCATGGAACTTGAGCACCTGCACCGCCGCCTCGCTGAAATGGGTGGTGTCTTGGGCCAGCTCCTGCTGAAGGGGATCCCGTAGAAAGTGGCTGTCTGCCTTGATCTGCTCCACCTTGGAACGCTTGGCCTCGGATGGGATCATGGGGGGCATTGATAATCTCCAGTAAACCGGTCGGAATACTTGTGAATAACAGGCTATCACCTCCTTTGAAGAGCGTCCAGTTGGAAAAGTCAGCCTCTTATCCGGGTTTTGTTCCAAACCCGCAAAGCTTGTCATTTGAGTCAGGTGGAGATGTCGGCGCTGCTAGCTGGCCAGGGCTAGGCGGGCACCATACTCCTGCACCGACCACAGTTGCCAGGCACAATTCCCCTGCAGCTCCAAAACCAGGTCGTGGTAGGCCAAGAGGGTGGGACGATGGCCGACGCTGATGTAGGTGGTGTTCAAGTGTTGCAGTTGCAGGTAGAGCAGTTTTTCGTTGGCCACATCCAGGGCGCTGGTGGCCTCGTCCAAGATGGCGTAGCGGGGCTGGGTGATCAAAATGCGGGCGAAGGCAAGGCGCTGCTGTTCCCCTAGGGAGAGGGTGCTGGCCCAATCTTTCTCCACATCAAAGCCGCCCACCCGCTCCGGCAAGTCCCCCAAGTTCACCTGGGCCAAGACTCGGATGAGATCTTCATCGGTGAGGTCTCGGCGGCGTTTGGGATAGAGCAGTTGATCCCGCAGGGATCCCAGCAGCATATAGGGTTTCTGGGGCAAAAAGAGCATCTCCTGAGTATCTGGGCGGGCGATGGATCCCTGGCCGTTGGTCCATAGGCCGGCAATGGCCCGCAACAGGGAACTTTTGCCGCTGCCGCTAACACCGACAATCAAAAGCCGCTGGCCGGCTTCCAAGGCGAAGGAGAGATCCCGCACCAGGGTTCGTTCTGAATTGGGGGTGAGCAAAGTGACGTGGTTTAGCGCCAATTGCTGGGCAATGCGAGTTTGAATGTTGCTTTCCCGAGCGCCGGTGTGGCGCAGCGCCGGATCTTCCAGAGACTCGTGAAAGGAGCCTAAGCGGTTGATCCCAGCGGCAAAACTGGAAATGCTTTGAATCTGGTTGGCCACAATGGAGAGGGCGCTCAACACCTGGCTGAAGGCAATGGTGGCTTGGGTAATGGTGCCGAAATCTCGCACGCCGCTGAAGTAAAGGGGGGCGACGATGACATAGGGCACAATGCGGGTGAAATAGTTGTAGGCGTATTGGAAAATATCGATGATGGCCTGCCAGATGATCAGCAAATTAAAATTGCGCAAGGCCGCACCAAAGCGATGCAAAATTTGCCTGAGTTCTTGATCCTCTCCCTGGTAGAAGGCAATGGACTCGGCATTATCCCGCACGTGCACTAAGCTGTAGCGAAAATCAGCTTCGTAGCGCAGTTGATCGAAGTTAATTTTGATCAGCTTGCGACCGGCCAAAATGGCGATGGCAGTACCGATAGTGGCATAGACCACCAGACCCAACGCCAACGGACGAGAAATACCATAGAGAATGCCAGTAAAAGCATAGAGGGTGAGAATCGAGTCAAGGATGTCCAACAGGAAGGAAAGGGTGGTGCCGGTAAAGGAGCGGACATCCTCTGATATACGCTGGTCGGGGTTGTCGATTTCGGTGTTGGCGGCGTTGGAATCCAGCTCGTAGTAAGCCCGCTGATCGAAGTAGCGATCCAGAAAATGATCGGTCAGCCATTCTCGCCAAAACAGCCCTAGCTTGAGGCGAGTGTAGCGGTAGATCACCAAAATGGGAATAGCTGAGATAATCAGCACTCCATAAATAATCAAAAATTGCCAGAAAGTGGGCTCTTCTTTTTGCTGCAGAGCTGTGTCGATAAACCGAAAGATAAAGCTGATCATCACGTTCAGCCGGTTGACCGTCAGCGACAGAAACAGCAAAAAGGTGAGCAGCACCCACTGCAACCAGCGCTGGCGAAGCTGCCGCCACACTGCCCCAAAACAAAGGCTGCTCAAAGCCAAGCTGACCGAGGCCACCCACAGCACTGGCGAGGACAAGTTTCTCTTCGTTTGCGCCACCAATCCGGCTGCCACATTGGTGAAAAACTCCGGGAACAGGGCTTGACCGACCAAAGTTACCCCAATCTCCACAAAGAACATCAGGGCAACCACAAACACCATGGCCGCTGCCAGCAAGCCCAAAAAGATCCAGCCCCCATAGCGTACTCTGGGGTAAAAGTAGGGCTGGGCCACCGTGATAAACCGATCCCACAGTTTGCGGTCGAAGTTAAATTGAGAGGCTTGGGATTCCATTTTTGCGGTCGGCGGAGAGAGCAAGATCGACATCTCTCAGGCTAGCAGGCCACGGCTGCCAATCTGTGTTCAATAGGAGCAAATTCCATTGGGGGTGGAACAGGTTCGGTGTCTCTTCAACCTTGCAACCGGCTTTGCCAAGCCGATTGGGCCGCCAGCCACACCGTCTGAACCGGCACGTGAAACTCCTGGGCGCGGGCCACACAATCGCGAAACTCCGGCTGAGCGTTGACGATGCGGCCATGGTGGCGGGCTACCTTGATGTCTACCAGGCCGTAAGGGGTTTCCACCCGCTCAATGACCCGCTCCAGTAGGGTGCGCTGCTGTTGGAAGTGGCGAATGCCCAGGGTGGTGGTCTCCCGGAAGATGAGATCTTGACACTCCGGCACCCGATCCGGCGGACAGATAACGGTGAGCAGGATCCCCGGCCGCCCCTGTTTCATGGTGATCGGCTGGGTAAACACGTCCCAGGCCCCGAGGGCCAACAACTGCTCGCAGGTGTAGGCAACCACTTGGGGGTTGAGATCGTCAATTTGGGTCTGCAACACCGATACCGTTTCCGTTAGCTCTCCCCCATCGGCTTCCCCAATCCAGAGACGAAACACGTTGGGAATGGGCAGCTCTTGGGCACCGGCCCCACGCCCCACTTTTTCCACCCGCATCGGCGGACAGGGGCCAAACTCTTCCGCCAACGCCACAGCCAAGGCTGCTCCTGTGGGGGTCACCAGCTCCGCTTCCACCCCGTTGCTGAACACCGGCACGCGGCCCATTTCCCACAACTCGATCACCGCCGGCACCGGCACGGCCAATTTGCCATGCTCTGTGCTCACCCAGCCGCCCCCAACAGGATGGGGGGATGACAACACCCGCTCCACCTGCAGCCAATCTAGGCCAATGCAAGTGCCGACAATATCCACCAAAGCATCCACTGCCCCCACTTCGTGAAAGTGCACTTTTTCCACAGGCATCTGATGGACTTTTGCTTCCGCCTGCGCCAACTTTTCAAACACCGCCAAGCTGCGGGCCTTAATGGCTGGGGAAAGCTGGGATCCCGCGATCAAAGCCTGAATCTCTGCCCAATGCCGAGCAAGGGATCCCCCACTCTGGGATCCCAGCACCTCCACCACAGCTTGCAGAGCAGGCTGCCCACACCGCTGCACCCGGCTCACCTGCAGGCTATATTCCCCCTCGATGCCCAACGCCTGGAGCTGACGGTTGAGGTACTCCAAAGGCACCCCGCAATCCAGCAGGGCTCCTAGACACATATCGCCGGCAATGCCCGCCGCACAGTCGAAGTAGGCTATTTTCATGCTGGAGAACTGGGGGTAGCCGCTGCCGCCAGAATGGACTTGGATCCCTCTTGATTGTAGGCAGCAACCGGCCTGGAAAAGGCGATGGGAGAAGAATCAAGCTTCTCCAGAGTCAGAAGATTCAGAAGATCGGGCAGCAGATTCCCGCCACTGTTGGATGATGTTGCCCAAATTGCGCCGGAATTCTCCAATTCCCAGCAGGGATCCCGGCTCGGGATCCCAGGAAGCTGAGAACACACCGTAGCTGATGCCCAAAAAACCAAGGCCAAACAAGGTCAGCGACTCTGCCAAGGTGAAGTAGGGGGGCAGAGCGACCACATGGTTGGTCAAGAGATAGTAATTCACAAAAAAGCTGCTCAGGCCCAGCCCAGAAGGGATCCCAGAAAACACCAGAATCCGCCGCACCATCCGCCGGCTGACCTCAGGGGGAATCACGGCAACAGGCTCCTTCTTGGCCGGCTTCTTCTCCACCTCAACAGAGGCGGAGGGGGAGCGACGGCGAAAGGTTTTGGACTGGCGGCTGGATTTGCCCACGAAGACAGATCTCCGATAGCGTTTTGGATGGGCTGCCTACTTTTTCACCCGGATGTTCAGCCGTTCGGCCAGCTCCCGGAAGCGGTCAGGAGAATGCTTGGCGATGTAGTTGAGCAAACGCTTGCGACGACCGATCATCATCAGCAGGCCGCGGCGGGAGTTGAAATCCTTCGGGTTTCTCTGAAGGTGCTGAGAGAGCTGGTTGATGCGACTGGTGAGCAGAGCCACCTGAACCTCGGCAGAACCGGTGTCGGTGTCGTGCAGTCGATAGCTCTCAATGATCTGCTGCTTCTCTTGTTGCAATAAGGCCATAAGATCAAGGGACTGGATGCACTGCTTCAAGATAATAACATCGGCTTTTCCTCCCTCGCTATGGCCGAGGAGGGTTATGGAGAGAATGGGATATGACAACAACCTCTGGGGATCCTCCGGCACTGCCCGCTTTGCTGGAGCTGTTGAACTCACAAGACTTGGGAAATCGGCTGCGCGCTGTCAACAAAGCCAGAGAACTGCCTGGGCCAGAAGCCCTGACATTGCTGCAGCGAGCGATTCACGACGAGAATGCCCGCGTCCGTTATGCTGCCATCAGCCAGATGGGCACCCTGTCTGGCGTCGATCCGAACCTACTGTTGCCCATTTTGCAGCGCTCTTTGCGAGAGGATCCGGAGTTCGATGTGCGGGCTGCTGCCGCCGCTGCCCTGGGGGATCTCAAGCAGCCACAGGCCCTGGCCGATCTCCTGGAAGCTTATCGGCGAGAAACGGAGTGGCTGGTACGGTTTAGCATCATCGCTGCCCTGGGAGAGCTGGGGAACCCTGCCGCCTTCGACACTCTGGTGGAAGCTTTGCAGGACAAGAGCGAGCTGATCACCACAGCCGCTGCCGCTGCCTTGGGCGATCTGGGGGATCCGCGGGCCATCCCCTACCTGGATCCCCTCATTGATTCCGACGACTGGCAACTGCGCTACCGCGTCTGCATTGCCCTGGCCAAGTTGGGAACAGAAGCCGCTCGCGCCGGACTGACCCGGCTGGCCCAGGATTCCCAAGAACAGGTGGCCGTACATGCCCGGGCTGCCTTGGGATCCCTGTAGTTCCCTAGCTCATGGCATTGATGATGTAGTCAAAGTAAGGGGCGGCTTCAGCGGCTGCCGCCGGCTCCAACAAGCTGAGGGCAGCTTCCTTCAAAAAGACAATCGCATCGATCATGCCGGCGATGGGTACGTTGAGGGCATTGTACATTTCCCGCACCCCTATCAGGCCGATAGACTCAATCGGCTCTTTGCTGCCGGCAATAATGCCATAGGTCACCAGACGCAGATACCAGTCGTAATCTCGCAAACATTGGTTGTAGCGCTTGTCACCGTAGGCATTGCCACCGGGTTGCACGTACTCGGGCCGCTTGGCGAATAGCTGCTTCTGGGCCTGGTCAATGATGCGCTTTTTGTTTTCTGCTAACACCTGAGCGATTTGCAAGCGCCTCTCGCCGGTGGTCATGTAATTCCTGATGGCTTCCAGTTCGCTAACTGAGAGGTAACGCAGCTGGTCATCCGCGGTCTCGATGATCTGGTTGATCACGCTCACGGTAGGGATTCTCCTGTTTTCTAACTTGCTTTCAATTCGGTTCATCAATTCGCAACCCATCCCCCCAGCCCAAGGTCGGCCCAAGAGATGAGCAGGTAGCTCGGCAAACCAGCGCCGCCGGCTGCTCCCAGTTTAGGATAGGGCAAACCTTCCCTCAAGCACTTTGGCGTGACTCCATCTCGAGACTGGCCCTAGATCCGGCCTCGCAGCCATTGGGCCATCTCATTGCGGCGTGGGGCAGCCTCCAGACACACCTCTTCGGTAATCCGCCCCTCTTGGTAAAGCCTAAACAGGGATTGATTCATGGTACACATGCCCTCATAGGAGCCGTCGGCGATCAGTTCCTCAATTTCGTCCACCGCCCCCCGCTTGATGTAGTCGCGAATGGCATCGGTGTTGCGCATGATCTCGTGGGCCGCAGCTCGCTTGCCATCGGTGGTGCGCACTAAGGTTTGAGCGATGATCGCCACCAGGGTTTCTGCCAGTTGCAGGCGCATCGGCTCCTGTTCCTCCGGCTTGTAAATCCCCAGCAGACGCTCGATGGTGCGGACGGCACTGTTGGTGTGCAGGGTTCCAAAGACCAAGTGGCCCGTCTGGCCGGCCTTCAGGGCAATATCCACCGTCTCTCGATCCCGCATCTCCCCAATCAAGATGATGTCCGGATCTTCCCGCAGAGAGGCTTTCAGGGCATTGGCAAATTCCAGGGTGTGGATCCCGACCTCCCGCTGCCGCACCATCGATTTCTTGCTCTGGTGGACGAACTCGATGGGATCCTCAATGGAAATGATGTGTTTGGGAAAGTTGGAATTGATGTAGTCCACCATCGCTGCCAAGGTTGTGGACTTACCGGATCCGGTGGGGCCGGTCACCAAAACCAAGCCTTTGTGCTCTTCGGCAATGCGCTTTAGCACTTCCGGTGCCCGCAACTGCTCCAGCGTCAAAATTTTCAACGGGATCAGACGCATCACCATAGCCGGGCCAAGAAGGGAAACAAAGCAGTTGACCCGACACCGCACCAAACCCTCGTACTGGATGGCAGTATCCAGTTCCAAACATTCCTCAAACTGGCGAATTTGGCTCTCCGGCAGGCTTTCCCGCAGCCAGCCATAGAACATCTCGGTGGTGGTGACCGGGTAGTTGGTCAAAAGCATTTGCCCCCGATCCCGAAAGCGAGGCACTTCCCCCACCCCCAAATGAATATCGGAGTAGCCTTTGTCATAGGCTTCCTGCACCAGTTGGCGCAGAGTCAGGCCCGCAGGAGCAGCTGGAGCCACCGGGATCCGACCGGCAGCCGTTGGGCGAGCTGGTGGCGCAAAAGGCGGAGCGGCAGGAGTGGGGACAGGTGGCGACACTGGAGGCCGAGCAGCAGCAGCCGGAGCCGGAGTGGGCGGGGGCATTCGAGGGGGATCGACAGGATCGGGCACAGGCACCGGTACCTGAGGGGGAGCGACAGCCACACCAGGAGGAAGGGGCCGACCCAGAATGGGGTTGGGGGGGTTTTTGGCGTTGACAGGCCGGGATCCCGTCCCTTGGGAGGCTGAACCGAGCACTGGATCCAGTTGCGTTGGAGGCTCCACCGGGGGCACCGGAGCAGCCGGACGAGACGGACGCTGCATGACCGGCGGAGCCGGGGGCTGCCAATTGGAGTCCAAATCGGTGGGAAACTGGTTTTCGGGGCTGACCTCGCTCATGACAAGCCTCGCTTCTGGCAGGGTTTGAGTCAATCTTAGGCTAGTATTCCCAGCCTGAGCAGAGGGTTAACTCAACCCAACCACCGGCAAAGCTCCGGGAAGCTCCCTAAAAATTGGACGGATGGCGAATAAGACTCAAAAACTCCTCACGGGTACGGGGATCCTCTTGAAACACCCCCACCATCGAGCTGGTGACCGTCCAGGAGCCAGCTTTCTGTACCCCCCGCATCACCATGCACATGTGGGTAGCCTCGATAACCACCCCCACCCCATAGGGATCCAACACCTCCATCAAGGCTTCAGCAATTTGCCGTGTCAGGCGTTCCTGAACCTGCAGGCGACGGGAGTACATCTCGACAATACGGGCAATTTTGCTCAGGCCCACCACCTTTTGCTTGGGGATGTAGGCCACATGGGCTTTGCCGATAAAGGGCAGCAGATGGTGCTCGCACAGGCTAAACAGAGAAACATCCCGCAACAGCACCATCTCGTCATGGCCCTCATCAAAGATGGCACTGTTCAGTAGCTTCTCCAAAGACTGCCGATACCCACTGGTCAAAAACTTCAAAGCCGCAACCACTCGTTCCGGGGTTTTTCGCAGCCCCTCCCGTTGGGGATCCTCCCCGATCCCCCGCAGCAGCGTCTCCACCGCCGCCACCATAGCCGGATCTGAGACATCCGAGCTACCCAATTCTTCTTCCGCAAAAGTGGCTCGATCTCGAATCACCCGAGACTTGAAATGGGCTTTGTCATCCATTCGAGATTGCGAGCCAGATCCGGGTTTCGCAAGGGTCATAGCAGGATATTCCTTGGTTAACGAAAGGCTAAGAGAACTCGGTGCATGCAACTCAGCTCAGGTGGCATCCAGTCAAAGGCTGCGATAGCCAAAACCCTCCCAAGTCACGGGCAACCCCAAACCAGCCAGGTCTAAAAGGCTCCCACCGCAGGCATGAAGGTGAGATCTTCCACCACCGCGCCTGTGGGCAACCGAACAATGTAGGCAATCAAATCGGCTACCCATTCCGGCGAGAGCATTTTGGAGCGGTCGAAGTTGACCCCTACCGTGCCCGTATCCCAGAGGGACGTGTCCACGGCACCAGGGCACAAGCTGGTGACCCGAATGCCATGCTGTCGCTCCTCTTCGGCCAGAGCTTGAGAAAAGCCCATCAGGCCGAACTTGCTGGCACAGTAGGCTCCCCAGTTGGGAAAAGCTCGCTTGCCCGCAATCGAGATGACGTTCACAATCGTGCCGAAGCGCTGCCGGCGCATTCCGGGAAGTACGGCTTGGGCGCACAGAAAAGCTGCCGTCAAGTTCAAGTCGATCACTCGCTGCCAATCCGACAAGGGTAAGGTGGCCAAGGGGCCAACATGGGCTATGCCCGCATTATTGACCAAGACATCGCAGACGCCAAATCGATCCAGGAGAGCCTGCAACTGCTGGGGCAGAGCCGCTAGGTCGGCCAAGTCGATGGGAAAAATCGCTGCCTTGCCGCCCTGGGCTTGGATTTGGGCTTGCACCGCCAGCAGATCAGGTTGGGAACGGGCCACCAGAGCTACTGCTATCCCTTGTCGAGCTAGGGCTAGGGCTACAGCTCTGCCGATCCCTCGACTGGCCCCTGTAATCAGAGCACGTTCGGGAAACTTTGTCTCAAAACTCATTTAGAACAAGCCTCTGGAGTGCGCCACACAAGCAAGCGCCGCCCAGGCCTGAGAAACTTCGTTAACTAAGTTTAACACTGATTTTCCGCTGCTTCGCTTGGAATCAGGGCGAGGCGTAGAAACCTTATTCTGTCCTGCTCAAGATCTGGCTGCTGGCTGTTGGATCTCGATCCGGTTGGACGGGATCCGGGGACATGGTAGTGTGGTAAAAATAGTGAAAATCTTTTGCAACAACAACCGTCATGGCTGAGTTCTTGTTTTCTCCAAGTCCCACTGCCGTGCGCGAGGATCCCTCCTACATCCTTCAGCTCGAGGGCATCAGCAAGGGGTTTCCCGGCCAGCGGCAGTTGGTTTTGCGGGAAGTCGAGTTTCGCCTGCCCCAAGGAGACATCCTCGGCATTGTGGGCCCATCGGGCTGTGGGAAAACCACCTTATTGCGCACCATTGCCGGATTTGAGCAGCCGGATAGCGGGCGGATCCTCCTGGGGGGGCAGGTTGTGGCCGGGGAGGGGCAGTGGATCCCACCGGAGCGACGGGGAGTGGGGTTGGTGTTTCAAGATTTTGCCCTTTTTCCCCACTTGGATGTGTTGGCGAATGTGATGTTTGGCCTACGGCCCACTGTCGTGAATGGCCTACGGTTCACCGGTGTGACCGCGTCAGCGTTGCGCAGCGACCCTCGCTCTCCCCTGGCCGAGTTGCCAAATCCGTCTCAGCAGGCGCGCGAACGAGCTTACGAGGTGTTGCGGTTGGTGGGCCTGGAAGACTACACCCATCGTTATCCCCACGAGCTTTCGGGTGGGCAACAGCAGCGAGTGGCTTTGGCGCGGGCTTTGGCCCCCAAGCCCAGCTTAATTCTGTTGGATGAGCCCCTGAGCAATTTGGATGTGCAGGTGCGCTACTACCTGCGGGAAGAAATCCGCAAAATCCTCAAGCAAACCCAGACCTCGGCCATTTTTGTCACCCACGACCAAGAGGAGGCTCTCTGCCTTTCCGACTGGGTGGCGGTGATGCGGGAAGGCCGTATTGAGCAATGGGGATCCCCGGAGGAGGTCTATCGGGAGCCGGCTACCCGCTTTGTGGCAGAGTTCATTACCCAAGCCAACTTTCTCCGCTGCGAGCGGCGGGAGTTGGGTTGGCAGGCTGAAGAGTTGCTGCACATCCCATTCCAGGCTTTGAGGGATCAGCCCGACCCCGGTTTACGCTGCGCAGAGTTGATGGTTCGCCAGGAGGAGTTGCATTTGCACCCTGATCCTCAGGGAGGCATTGTCATTCGGGATCGGCAGTTTTTGGGGCGAGAGTACCGCTATTGCCTGATCACAGCAGCCGGCAAAGAATTGCACGCTCTGGCGCGGGAAGCTCTGCCTGTGGGCACGCGGGTTCAGATCGCTGTCAGACAAGGTCGGCTGTTTCCCCTCTCTGAGGGGCCATCTGTGGCTGAAAAAGAGCCAAATCGGGCAAAAGGCAAAAGTGTTGCCTGACATCGAGGTTCTTTTGCACACCTTTAGCAACCCATCTTCCCCGCGACACGAAAGCCTTCGCCCCAGATAGGGCTTAGACCGGCAAGACGGTGGTTCATGCCGGCGGCTCCCTCTGGAGCGACAAACTGGGTAGGCTGTTGGTGGAGGATTCAGTGCCAAGCTATGCAGGGATCCCGCATCGTGGCAGGCCCATCGGAGAACCGGATCGCCTTGGCGGAGTTCCGGGTGGGCGTGGATGCGGTCATTTTCTCCATCGACACTGAGCAGAATCGCCTCCTGGTGCTGCTGGTGCGGCGGCGGGAGGATCCCTTCCGCGGTTGCTGGGCTCTGCCGGGAACGCTGGTGCGGCGCTCAGAATCCTTGGAAGCAGCGGCTTATCGCATCTTGGCCGAGAAGATTCGTGTTAGGAACCTCTATCTGGAGCAGCTCTACACCTTTGGGGGGCCGGAACGGGATCCCCGCGAGGCCGAGGATGCCTATGGGGTGCGCTACCTGTCGGTCAGCTACTTTGCCCTAGTGCGGTTCCAGGATGCTGAATTGCTGGCGGACGGAGTGGAGGGCATTGCCTGGTATCCCGCCGACCAGATTCCCCCCTTGGCCTTTGACCACGAAGAGATTTGCCGCTACGCCCGCCGTCGCCTCTGCGCCAAGTTGGAGTACAGTCCGATTGCCTTTGACATTTTGCCCGCCACCTTCACGCTAGGGGAGGTCTACCAGCTCTACGGCACCGTTTTGGGCGAGGGGTTCTCCGACTACTCCAATTTTCGCGCCCGCCT
>NZ_JANSIG010000062.1:0-18098 GCF_047461975.1 Synechococcus sp. R55.3
CGGATCTGGATCCCTTCGGGAATGGGGATGGCGGCCAAGCGAGGCAAAATGGCAGCCCCCAGACCCTGCGCCACCATGTTCACAATGGTGGAGTCTTCCTTCACCAAGTAGGCCACCTTGAGGGTTTGGTGGGCAGCTTCCCAGTGGTTCCGCACCGCCGTGGTACATTCGGCGTAGTTGTAGAGAATGTAGGAAAAACGGGAAAGATCCTCCCAGGTCAAGGTTTCCGGCAGGGGCCCAAAACTCAGCGGAACCAACACAATGAATTCATCACGGGCGATCTCCCACGTCTGGAGATCCTCAGCAGCCCGCGGCAGGGGCAACAGGCCAATATCCACCTGGCCTGATCGCAACAGATGTTCGACAGTGGCCGGATCTTCTTCTGTGAGGGTGAGGGTAATCTGCGGAAATTGTTGGCGGAAGCGGGCGATCACCGGTGGCAGCAAATGAGTTGCAGCACTGCGAAAAGCGGCAACCCGCACACTTCCCCCCCGCAACCCTTTTTCCAGGTTGGCCTCATAATCCATTTGTTCCCGCAGTTGCAGCATTTTGCGAACATGGCGCAGCAGTCGCTCTCCCACCGGGGTTAGGCGCGCCCCAAAGCGACCGCGCACCAACAGGGTCACCCCCAGTTCTTCCTCCAGGCTGGCAATGGCCCGGCTCACCGCCGACTGGGAAATGTGCAATTGCAGGGCAGCATCGCTGAAATTTCCCCGCTCCACCACAGCCACCAGGGTTTGCAGTTGCGAGATGTTCATGGATCCCATCTATTCGATCTGCGCATAGATGTGATGCTATCTCAGGTTTGAACCCTCCGCCGCACCTGACTAAACTACGACATAACTTCTCCTTCACACTGCGAAACAGCGGGAAACAGTGTGAAAACCTCTTTATCTTCCTGTCGTTGGTCAAGTGTCCCTATGTCGAGATCCATGTTTGCCCTATTGCCTTTCCATCAATTTCGAGATACTCCCGGCGTGCGCTTTTTCGACATCACGGTTGCGCGATCCAACGCCCGCGATTTGGTTTACCATGATGGGCCCGCCATCAGTCCCCCCAACAATCCGCAGGGCTATTGGCAGTTTTATATGCATCCACACCAGGAGGACAACTTGCTGGCTTTATGGGGCGGACGGACGTTTTACCTGGTGAATTTTAGCTGGCGGGATCCCTTCCATATTGTGCGCCTGGAAGCGAATCGAGGTATTTTGCGCATTCCTCCCGGCACTTTTCACCGTTCCGTCTCCGATCCAGAGGGATCCATCGTATTGAACCAGGCGGTGCGCGACGAAAAAGCCATCTTGGAAAAAGAATTTCGCATCTACGACAGCAGCCGTATTCCCCGATTGCTGCAGGTGACCTCGGCACCCGCCCCTTTGCCCCGCATTTGTGCCTGAGGGCAACCCAATCATCCTCCCCCGTTCCCTTAACCTAGCCGCGAGTCAATCGAGGCTCGCAAGTGGGCAGCAGCATGGGTGAGCTGTGCCTGGGGAATGGAGGGGTCGAGGTGTCGCCCTGCTGAGTTGGCAAGGCTCAGCCCTCTTTGCGGATCCCTGTAGGTGAAAGCTGAGGCTAGAGTAAAGATGGGTGCTGGGGGATCCACCAATGCTCTCTCTGGAGCGCAAGGGCATAGCGGATAGCTCGATCAACTTGGCGGAGTACATCGACCATACTCTGCTGTTGCCGATGGTTACTCCAGAACAGATCGACCAGGGGTGTGAGATCGCCCTGCGCTATGGTTTCCCCACTTTTTGTGTTCCTCCCTGCTATGTGCCGCGGGTGGTGGAGCGGCTGCATGGATCCCCGGTCAAGGTGAGCACGGTGGTGGGGTTTCCCCTGGGCACAACCACTGCAGAGGCTAAGCTCTACGAGGCCCAACTGGCGGTGGAGCAGGGGTGCCGGGAGCTGGATGTCCGCATCAACTTGGCTTGGCTCAAGGCGGGGGAGCTGGATCGCCTCCATGCTGAGATTGCCCAACTGGTGGAAGAAACGGGGGTCTGCATCAAGGCCATTTTGGAAACGGCTCTGCTGACCGAGGAGGAGAAAAAGCTGGCCGGGGAGATTTGTATCGATGCGGGGGCGGCTTTTCTGATGACTTCCACCGGCTGGATGGGGGGGGCGACGCTGGCAGATGTGCAACTGTTGTGGCAACTCAGCCGCGGCAAAGTGGGGGTGAAAGCGTCGGGCGGCATTCGCACGGTGGCTCAAGCAGAGGCCATGATCCAGGCGGGGGCCAGCCGTATCGGCACCTCTTGGGGGCTGGAGCTGATGCAAGAGCTGCGAGCCAGAGGAACCCCATGAGTGGGCGCACCTATCGGGTTACGGGCATCAATCTCAAAGGGATCCCACTGGGAGAGGCGGATCGGATTGTTACCATCTTGACTCGCGAGCAAGGGTTGATCCGGGCGGTGGCCAAGGGATCCCGTAAGCAGCCTTCCAAGCTGGGCGGGCGGATGGAGCCTTTTGTCATCAACGATTTGCTGATGGTGCGGGGGCGCTGGTCTGCCCAAGCAGATACCTCCCAGCGTTTACAGCGCATTGTCCAAGCGGAAACCCTCCAGACTTTTCCTCGTCTCAGCCGCAGCTTAGCCCATCTCACAGCAGCGCAGTATTTGGCGGAGGTGGCCTTGCTGTTGGCCTTGCCCGATCAAGCCCAGGAAGAGCTGTTTGTGGTGTTGGTCGAACACTTGGAACGCATCGAGCGGGCTGCTTCGGAACGGGCCGTTTTGCCCTTGCTCACCCACGGGTTGTACCACCTCCTGGCGTTGGCGGGGTTCGCCCCTCAGGTGCAGGCTTGTTACTTCTGTCAAGGGGAGTTGGTCGACGGCGTTTTTTTCAGCCCCCAATGGGGTGGCTTGATCTGTGATCCCTGCCGGGTGGCCCAGCGGCCCAGCCCGATTGCCTGGGTCTCAGCCTCTGCCTTGCGTGCCTTGGGATCCCTGCCCAGCTCCACACTGCCTCTGCCTGAGGATTCGCTGCCTTTGGCTGCTTGGCTGGAAGCAGAACGTCTGTTACGGCGCGTTTTGGAGCATCATACGGATCGAGAGATCCGTTCCGCCGAGCTATTGGCCAGTTGCTATGCTGTTTCCACTGCAAACGGTCAAGGATCCCCGGCTTTTCCTGAGGGACATCCCGAAAAATGGGCATCGGTCTGAAAAAGTTGTGAAGGTATGTATCAAGTCCGGCCCAATAGCCGCAAAATAGAGCATCGAGGCGGGTTGGCAGCCGATTTTGGATGATAAATTAGGTTATGGAAAGTAACTTCTTACGAAGGCCTCTCAGGTTTGAGCAATGGTTTGGGGGGAGGAGTGCCTTGCACCAGGTACTGGACAGCATAATCAGGTGGGATTGAAGTTGGAGCTTTTAACAAGATTGAATCGACTGCTGAGAGGGCCTTCTGCTTGGTGCTTGTTTCCCGGAGCTGCATCCCTGGGGTGCGGCTTTGGTTAATTGCAGATGATTGCTTGTGAGTGTTCAATTTCACTCGGTGAGTCTGCCCAACTGAGGAGCAGCCCCTGAGGTTCCTGTATCCGCCCAACTCAAGTTAGCGCCCACCTCAGTTCTTTTTCAGATTTCTCTTTTACCGAGTACCGTTAGAAGTTCAGGAGTTGCAGCACCGTGGAAGCACAGCGTAAGGAACGGATTCTGGTGGTCGATGATGAGGCCAGCATTCGACGCATCTTGGAAACCCGTCTGTCCATGATCGGATACGACGTGGTCACAGCTTCGGACGGCGAGGAGGCGCTGGAGGTTTTCCACAAGCAGGATCCCGACCTGGTGGTGCTGGATGTGATGATGCCGAAGCTGGATGGCTATGGGGTCTGCCAGGAGCTGCGCAAAGAATCGGACATCCCCATCATCATGCTGACGGCGCTGGGCGATGTGGCCGACCGTATCACGGGGCTGGAGCTGGGGGCAGACGACTATGTGGTCAAGCCCTTTTCCCCCAAGGAGCTGGAAGCTCGCATTCGGTCGGTGTTGCGACGGGTGGCGCGGTCGGCCCACGATGGGATCCCCAGTTCCGGGGTGATTCAAGTGGGGGATATTCGCATCGATACCAACAAGCGGCAGGTCTACAAACGGGACGAGCGCATTCGCCTGACGGGGATGGAGTTTAGTCTGCTGGAGTTGTTGGTCAGTCGGTCGGGGGAGCCTTTTTCCCGCTCCGAGATTTTGCAAGAGGTGTGGGGCTATACCCCGGAGCGCCATGTGGATACGCGGGTGGTGGATGTCCACATCTCGCGGCTGCGGGCCAAGCTGGAAGATGACCCCAGCAACCCAGAGCTGATCCTGACGGCCCGAGGCACCGGCTATCTATTTCAGCGCATCATTCAGGGGGAGGAACAGGCACGGTCTTGAGAGGGGATCCCTTGCAACTTCTCTTCGAGGGCAACCTGGACTCGCCTCAGCACGCCAACCCAGTCTCCCGGTGTGTTTTGTCGAAACAAGCGCATCACCCCGGGGTACCAGGGGCTATCTTCTCGATGGAGGAGCCAGCGCCAATCGGCGGCAAAGGGCAGCAGCACCCATACCGGCTTGCCCATCGCCCCGGCCAAATGAGCAACGGCTGTATCAACGCTGATCACCAGATCCAACTGGGCAACGGCTGCGGCTGTATCGACAAAACTGCGGAAACGGGATCCCAGCTCCAACACTTGGTGCTGCTCCAATAGGGATCCCAGCGGCCTTAGATCTTCCCCCACCTGCAGGCTAACCCACTGGATGGAAGGCACATGCAAGTGTTGGAGCAACAGATTCAGAGGGCAACTTTTCAGCCTTTGCACGCGGTTGAGCTCAGGATGGGCACGCCGGCCGCTGGCCCACACCAGCCCCACTTTCATCCGCTCCTGGGAAAGCTCTGGCCAGGAGAGGCTCAAAGGGATCTGCGGCCCGCCGGCATGAACGGGATAGACAAGATAGGGGATGCGGGCCGGGATCGTCTCCAGAGTGGTGCCCAACCGCTGCGGCAAGCTGAGCAAAGGCAGATGGCAATCGAAAGAGGGCAAGGGATCCGTTTCCGAGATCACCTGCACCTGGGGAAGGGGGAAGCACCCTCTGAACAGCTCGACAAGGGATCCCTGACAGCGGAGGCAGATTTGCGCTTGGGGATGGGCCTCGGCCAGCAGCGGCAGGTAGCGCACAAACTGAAGCGTGTCCCCCAACCCTTGTTCGGCGTAGATCAGCAGGGTCTGGCGGCCCAGAGGGGATCCCGTCCACAGAGGCGAAAGAAAGCGCGGGTAGGCCGCTTCTTGTCGCTGCAGCCGCCATTCGTATTCCCGCCACCCCTCCTCGTAGCGGCCCAGGGTCAGCAAAGCCGTGCCCAGGTTGTAGTGGATCTCCGGCCAGTGGGGGGCCAACTGCAAGCTGCGCCGATAGGCTTCAATGGCCGCTTCCAACCGGTTTTGTTCCTGCAAGATGGTGCCCAGGTTGTTGTGAGGCTGGGCATCCCTCGGCAACAGCGAGATGGCCCGTTGCAGACAATCGGCGGCCTCCTCCAAGCGATCTTGCAGGTGCAGGCAGTGGCCGAGGTTAACGAGAATTCGCCCCTCCTGGGGTGCAAGGGCGAGAGCTTGGCGAAACCAACTTTCCGCTTCCCCAGCTTGGCCATCGAGCATCAGGGCATTCCCCAAAGCTGCCAAGGCATAGACCTGGGGAGGCTGGGCTGCTGCTGCCTGTTGCAACACCTCAATTGCCTGGGCCAATTTCCCCAGGGTGAGCCAACAACTGCCCAATCGGAAAAGCAATTGCCCATCACCGGGGGCAAAGGCCAGGCCCTGTTCGTAGGCTCGCGCCGCTTCCTCTGGGTTGCCAAGCTGCATCCAGGCATCGCCCAGATCCTGCCAGGCCGGCACCCAATCCCCCCGCAGGTGCAGAGCCAGTTGCAAGGGGGTCAAAGCTTGGCGGGGATCCCCCATCTGGAGATAAAGGGATCCCAGCAACGCCTGAGCGGCGAACAGATGGGGATGGGCGCGGGTAAGCTGCCGGCAGAGGTGCAGAGCGGTCTTCAGATCCCCCGCCTGTCGGTAGCGTTGAACCCACGTCAGAGCCGCCTCTGGGGATGGGATCTCGGATCCCCGCTCTGGATCCTGTGACTCAGTCGCTTGCCGGTTGTCTTTTCCTCGCCCAAAGCCCCGTGGCACGTCTTTGCCTCTTTTGAGATCCCTTTCACTTCTTAGCCCCCTCCCCCCAGTGTCCAAATGACAGCGGTGGGACAGGATCCCTACCCAGGCTAACAAAAGGTTCCCACTGCCCCGGTTTTCACGGGCCATCCTTGGGGCTCAGTTGCGGCGAAACAGGCTGTCCAAGTAGATGCGTGCCGCCCGCCGGTCGCTCTCCCCGCTTTGGAGCAGGAATAACGAGAGCGCTGCCGTCACCACCCGATCCTGATCCCAGTCGGGATGGCGGGAGAGGTAGTTTTGGAGGGTGTCATGCAGCTCCTCGGGAATTTCACTCAAAATGCTAACGCTGTGAGAACTCATAGTCCAACCACTCACTCGGGGTCAAGAGGGGAGAAAACGGCATCCCGCAAAACCTGCGGCCACAGCCAGAACTTGGGCAGCCCGAACAGAGCGAGCCCGCAACACCAAAACCCAACCTAGGTAGGCTAGGGGCCTCAGCAGGCCCGCAAGAAGAAAAGCAAGCGATATAGGTTCATAGCTTGCCCCTATCCCAGCGGATGGGAGGGAGGGCATTCACAACTGTTCCTAAGCCTGTCGTGGGCCGTAGAACAGATGAAGTCTTTTCTTTCTAAGGAGAGCGCTCGGGAAAATCTCCACACCACTCGCCCTCAGGTGGGGTTATTCTGCCCTCTGCCCTATGGGGGATGTCAATCCCAAGCCAGGGATCCAACAGGACAAAAGCTCTCCATTGGCCTTGATGGGATGGGAAAAAATGGCGCGATCCCGTTACGTTTCTCAGGGTGTAGTCGCCTGAACCTTACCCACCTCAACTTTTCCACAGAAACCCCCGATGCCGCCCCCTGAGGGAAAGGCCCTGTGGAAAACAGCCCACCCGCCTGTGGAAAGTCTGGGGAAAACCTGTGGATTTCCGGGAAATCTGAATTTGTCCAAAAATTTTTGTGTTTGTGTCGAGCATTTCTCAGGGCCACTCAACTCCGTAGCGCAAAAACAGCTCCTTGGAACCGCGGCGGCATTCCAGCAGCTCCAACTGGGGCGGGGATCCCTGCACTTGCCAACCCTCAATGCTGGCAGGCGCATCGGCATATCCACTCAGCAGCACCGGAGCGAGGGTAACCCACAGCTCATCCAAGGCTCCTGCCTGCAGAAATGCCCCCAAAAGCCGCCCCCCGCCCAACAACCCCACCCGTTCAATGCCCAAGCTGCGCAGGCGGGCCAGCCGTGCCGGCAGATCCCAATCGGCAGCCACCCAGATGTCCTCAAAGCCGGTTCGGTTCCGCCAAATCCGGGATCCCTTGGGAGTTGTCCACAGCCAACGGGTGAGGGGCTGGCGAAAAAACGGCAAATCCTCAGGAATATCTCCGCTGCCAGAGCAGATGATCGTCAGAGGCTGGGGGGATAGGCCCTGAGCAGTTCTGCGTTGGATCAACTCGGGATCCCGAATACGCAGACTGGTGCCGTAGGCCCGCAGAGTGGCGGCCCCCATGATCAAAGCCTGTTGCTGGGCAGCTTGGGTTTCCAAGTGCCGATAGTCCTCAGGGCTGCTGAAGGAGGGCCTCTGCGCTCGATGGGCTGCGATCTTTCCATCCAAGCTCTGGGCGAAGATGGCAACCAAGTGGGGACGATTCAAAGGCAAGATCGCTGGGAAAGGGTGGGCAAACCCTACAAATTGACCAGAATAGAGTCAGGCATCGCCGGGGGAACCGTGGCACCGGTCACCAGAGCGCCCACGCGGAATGGATATGCTAGGGACATTTCAATCCTCCACCATCCGGGTTGAAGTCGAGGCCAGTGCATCGACGATGCAGCGCTGTCTGACAGAAGTGGGGTTGCTGCAGCAGTGGATCTGGCCCCAGCAACTGCAGGGATCCCTTCCCGAAAGGCTGGAGCTGGGCAGCACCTTTGCGGCCCAATGGGGCCCCCTCTCGATCATGCACCAGGTGGAAACCCTGCTGCCGGAACGGCTGCGCCTGCTGATGTGGGGAGGAGCCGATGGCTACTGTGACTGGCTGTGGGGGAACGGCTGGGTGCAGTTGCGGGTAGAGGCCGTCTCTCTCCTGCCCTTGGGCTTGGGACAATTGCTGATGCTGCGGCGGCTGCAACAGTTTGCCCAAAGCCAAGAACAGCGCCCCTCTTAGGACTTAAAAAGCGACCTTCCGGCAAAACCCGTGGATCCTCGGCTTGACAAAATGCGTTTCGGTTGCAGCATGCTACTTCTCTAAGGATTTTCCACTACGATAGTTGTAGCAGAGCTTACTCTTCCCGTCCGAGAGGCCCAATGAATCCGCCGACCAGCCCCACCCCAACCGCCATCGAGCAGGAAAAGTTTGAGATCCGCTTGGGAGAAGCGCTCAACCGAGCAGGACTGCTCACCCCCGCCCAACTGGCTCAGGCCATGTGGGAAAAGGCCGATACCCCCTTGATGTTGGGGGAGCTGTGTATGCAGCACGGCTGGGTTGCCCCCCGAGATCTCTACCCATTGATTCCGGTCGAATTGGTGCGCATCGGCGAGATCTTGATGCTGCATGGGTATCTGGAGCTGGAGCACATCCATCAGGCTCTGATTCAGCAGCGGCAGCACCCGGAGCGCAAGCTGGGGGAGATCTTGGTGCAGCAGGGCTGGGTACAACCCCACTGGTTGGAATGGGCCTTGGACAAGCAGCAGCGGCTGCGGCGCCAGAAAGGAGCTGCCAACAGTTGGGAGGTGATGGTGGAGCAGTGGTCCACCATTCCCGATCAGCCCCCTCTTTATGTCTCCCCTCTACAGGTAGCCCAAGAGACCTACAGAGTTACCCAGCAATACAAAGCCCAGCTGGAGCGCTACCAAGAGCAAATTGCCATCTTAGAAGCGCAACTGGAGCAGCAGCGGCAGCAGCAACAGCTCCTGGTCGAACAATCGCTGCGGCAGGTTGCCGACCATCAAGCCCGCCAGCAGGAGCAGCAGCAGCGCATTGTCCAATTGGAAGCCCAAATTCAACAGGAGACAGAACAACAAAAGGCTGCCCAACAGCGCATTCGGGAACTGGAGGAGCAACTCCAAGCCCAGCAAACTCAGGGATCCGCGCAACTGCAAGCCGCCCAAGCAGAGCTGGAAATCCTACGTCGCCGCTGCCACGAGCTGACAGAATGGCAATCTCAAGCCAAACACCAGCTGCAAGAGCTGGGATCCCAACTGCAGGAGCAGCAGAAGATACAGCAGGATCAGGCACAGCAGCTCCAAGAGCAGGCCCACCTGCGTCATGCTCTGCAGCAAATGGAAGCCCAAGTGGCTGCCCTGAACCAGTCGCTGCAGGAGCACCAACACCAACTCCAACTGGCCCAGTCTACGAAGCAGCGCTTAACTGCCGACCTGGCCCACATTCGCCAAGAAGCTGCCGAGGCCACCCACCGCTTGCAGGTGCAGCTCCAAGAAACCCAAGCCCAACTGCGAGAAACTCAAGATCGCTTGCAGGAAGCCCAAGCCCAAGTGAGCCAGCTCCAGGCCCAACTGCAAGCGGCTCAAGCGGAAAACCGTGCTCTAGCTGCAGCGGTAGCCGAAGCCCGACGAACTTCCCCACCTGCAGCTGCACCGACCCCAGCTTCGGAGAAAGCCCGGCCAGAGACAGAGGATCTCAAGGCCCTGACCATAGCCGACTGGGCAGCGGAACTGAGTGCCCCAGAAAGCGAATTGCCCCCGCAGCAGTATTTGGGGGAAGAGGACTTGGAAGCCTTGCAGCGGGCCACCCCCTGGGTACAGCGGGTGTTGACCCAATTGCGGGCGGCTGGCCTGATCGACAATGCCGGCATCGAAACCGTCATTCACGCTTGGGAAAAGGCAGGGGGCACTTTCACAGATGTGCTGGCCCACCACAGTGGCCTCAAGCCGGAGACCGTCAAATTTTTCAGCGAAGGGGGCTACTCCGTTCAACTGGCGGGGGGACGCCACGTGGCCGACTACCTCAAGGCTTCTGGGTTGGTCAGCGCCGCCCAAATCGAACAGATCCAGAAGCACCTGCCGCCAGGGGGATCCCTGTGTCAGGCCCTTGCCCAAGCCGGGATTCTACGCCGGGCCACTGCCCTGTATTTCGAGCGCCACTTCGGCGGGCAAAAGCCCCGCCGCCCGCTGCGGGAAGAGCTTTAGAGGAACCATGCTCTATCGCTGACGCCAACGACCGACAAGGGATCCGAATACAGACACAAGCTGCCAACAAGATGCCAATTAGACTAGAAACTAGATAGAGATAGATCATCAGAAGCGACCGGTTTCTCACCCCTGAGAGACCCAAGTTACTCGGTAGTTGTGTCGATCTCTTCTGCTATGACTACGGAAGCTCCAACTCGACCTGCTCAGCAGTTCTCGCCCTCGAGAACCCAGGTTCGCCAGCCCTACCCCCACTTCAAGGTGATCGTCTTGGATGACGATTTCAATACCTTTCAGCACGTTACGGAATGTCTGCTGAAATACATCCCCGGCATGACTTTGCCCCTAGCGCGGCAACTGACCGTGCAGGTGGATGCCGAAGGGCAAGCAGTTGTTTGGGTCGGCCCTCAAGAACAGGCGGAGCTCTACCATCAGCAATTGCTGCGGGAGGGGTTGACCATGGCCCCCTTGGAGCCGGCCTGAAGCACCAGGCGTTCGTAGCTGCGCTCAACTGCTGCCAACAGCTCCGCTTGGCCCCAACCGGCGTAAACGCTGCTGGCAATGGCCAGCCCACCCGCCCCCACCCCTTCCTTGACATAGCCCCGCTCGTAAGCCTGTAGAGGCAGATAGCGGCTATTGGCAAAGCTCAGTTGGGTGGCCAAAAGGGGAGCAACCCCCAACAACTCTGCCAAGGCCACCGTATTGCCCGAGGGATCCTCTGCCACCCAGCGGGTGGTTCCCACAACCACGTTCTCCGGGGGCCAAGGGATCCCCTGCTCTTCCCCCCAGCGCTGCATCAAGGCCAGCACCGCCAACATTTGGGTTCCCCCTGCCAGCAGCACCGCTCCCCGTTGCGCTGCGCCCATCGCCAACCCGGCCACAAAGGGCTGCATGGGATCCCCCACTGCCGCCACCACCTCAGCAGCAGAAGCTCCCCTTGGCAGACGGGCCAATCCCTGCCGGGCCAAGGCCAGCTTTTGGGCGTGGTTGCAGACCGGGTGGCTGCTGTTTACCATGCCCTCTGCTGCCCACCCCAGTCCCAACAACACCGCCAGCGCCGTGGTGGTGCCCCCTGCCACACACTCCCCAATCACACAGTAGCCTTGCTCCAGCCGGGATCCGCGGTCGTACCCTTCTTGCCAAAGGGATCCCACCTGCTCCAAAGACAGAGCCTGTCCTGTGCTCAAGCAGCGGGCCACTCCCCCAGAGCTCACCATTTCTGCCCCCGGCAAAGGTTCCGGCAAGCCACAATCGAACACTCGGCACGGGATCCCCAACTCCCTCAGGATGGCGCAGCTGATCACCACTGGGGAAGGATAGCCATCCGGAGAGGTGGGCAAGCGGTGAGAATGGCCCGCCAGCAACACTTCGCCATCGGCAAGAGCTGTGTAGCGACGCAAGGAGGGGGTAGCGCCGGCAGCCGAAATGCCCGGAACAAGAGCCGTTTCGGTAAACCCCAAGCAGGCCAGAAACAGAGGTCGGGATCCCTGCACCCGTTCGCACCACCGCCGGGCCACAGCCGGCTGAGTGTAAGCCTTAACGCAAGGAAACGGAAGCATACCGGACACCGAGGCAAACAAGCCAGAGTCTATCCTGAGCCAGAAGGGCGGGATCCCGTACTCGCAGGAGGGGTTGCCTCCTGCTGAGGCAATCGGATTCGGATAGGATGGGTATACCCAATGCAGTTTATTCAGGGCAAACGGAAGGCCATGAGCTTCTTCGACTCTGAGATCGTCCAAGAGGAAGCCAAGCAACTGTTTCAGGATTTCCAAAACCTGATGCAGCTTGGTCAACGGTACGGCCAATTCGACCGGGAAGGCAAAAAAATCTTCATCGAACAGATGGAGGAGTTGCTGGAGCGCCAGCGCATTTTCATGAAGCGGCTGGAACTCTCCGACGACTTTATGGCTCAAATGACCATCAAACAACTGCAAACTCAGCTTGGGGGGTTTGGGCTCTCCCTGACCCAAATGTTTGACCAGATGCACCAGACCCTAGAGCGCATGAAAGCTGAGGCAGACGCTGAGCGTTGACCCCCAAGAACGACCTACACGAAGGGATCATGTCTTCTTCCCGCCAGACCCGCAACCAGAAATTGATTCTGGAGGTGCTAGAGCATCGTTCACAACCCCTTTCGGCGCAAGAGATCTTTTTGGAGTTGCGCAATGCCAACCACACCGTCGGTCTGGCCACGGTTTACCGAGTTTTGGATGCTCTGCGCAATGAGGGCAAGCTGCAGGCGGTCAACTTGGGAGATCAGCAAACCTACTACCAGGTTCTGCCCAGCAATGGCCACAACCGCCATCACCTGATCTGCACCGAATGTCGGCGGGTGGTGCCTTTGCCCGATTGTCCGGTGGAAGATTTGGAGGCACAGCTTTCCAGCCGATACCAATTTGCGATCGAGTACCATGTGCTTGACTTCTACGGCGTCTGTGCCCAGTGCCGTAGAGGGGTTGGGCCAAGCCCGGACTCACGGCGTTCCTCTTTTCTCAAAGCTAAGCCCAAATGATGAGCTATCTCTGGACGGTGTTGATCGGGCTGGCTGGCGCCCTGATCGGGGTCAAGCTGAGGCTTCCGGCAGGAGCGCTGGTGGGCTCCATGGTGGCGGTGGGTCTGGTGAATGTCTGGGGGGCGATCCCAATTCCCGCTCCCCCAGCCGGGATCCGTTTTGCCATGCAGGTGGTGTTGGGCATTCTTTTGGGTACTAAGCTCACTGCCGATACGCTTTTGGCCCTGAAAGATCTGTGGCGACCAGCCCTGCTCTGTACAGTGATTGCGGTGGGCACGGGGGTCTTGTCGGGGTACCTGATCTCCCGTTGGCTGGGGATCGAGCGCTTGACTGCCATCTTGGGCACAGCTCCAGGAGGCATTTCCGACATGAGCCTGATAGCCCTGGACATGGGAGCCCAAACCAGCACAGTGGTGGTCATGCACTTGGCACGCCTGATCAGTGTCGTCGTGGTCGTCCCCTGGGTGGTGCGACTGCTCGTTCAGCCGGGCACGAGTTAGCTAGACCGCCGGGAAGCCCCGCCCTCTGTGCATCAGCATGAGTGCCGGAGTATGTCACGAAAGTCCTCGGAGCAGAGACGGTGGGTGGGTTAGACTAGGGGCGATACAGAACTTAACAACTGAACCGCCGCCTTGGAACTTTCCCCCTCTCCACTCACCTGCCATGCCGCCGCTGCCGGATCCCCTTGGAGCGCTACTCTCTGTTCTGCAGATGGCTCTTTGGGCAATGTCTCCTCTGGCCAAGGCGATTGGTGGCCTCTACAGCTGCATTGGCAGGGGGAGCCAGACCCAGTACAGCCTGAGCTGGTGCAGGTGGATCCCGTGCTGCGCTTGCTGCTTTTGGGGGATGGCTTTACCACCCGTAATCTTGCTGCCTTGATCCAAGAGCCGATTCAGGCTCATCTGCTGGACACGGGCCGGGTTGATTTACAGGCAGAGCAGGGCACTGCCCCCAAGTCCATGCAACAGCTGGCCAGAGATTTGGGGCGGCTGGGATCCCCTTTGATGCGGCGGCGGGTTTGGCTGTGCGGAGTAACCTCTCAACAGCCCTTGCTCTATGCCACCTCTTGGTGGAACTCCGAACATCTGGTTCAATACTTGCCCCATCCCGATCGGCCCATTGGCCAAAATCTGATCCAAGAAAAACTGGAGACCTTTCGCGAGCTGCGCGGCCTTTACTACGGCGAGGCAGACCCGGTTGCCCGGCTGCTGCAGTGTCCCGGTCCCTTCTGGGCTAGGCATTATCTTTTGTTGCACAGGGGCCAGCCTTTGACCGTCATCTACGAGGTGTTTTCTCCACGGCTGGCCGCAAGGGCCCTGTCCCGCTAGCGCGACGGAGACCTCCAACGGCGCACGGCTGCGGTGATGGCGGCTGCCACCTGCGGATCCAATTGGGCGCTGGCGGAGATGCGCTGATAGTCCTCTGGGGTCAGTTGATGGGCGACGATGATCTCGGCAGCAGCAGCCTCAAACTGTTGTTCGATTTGCCGACGTTCCTCGCTGCTGTTGGCCTGTTGGAGGCGATTTTGGGTGCTCTCCAGAAGAGGTTGCACCGCCAGGAGGGTGCGGGCAAAGCGGTCAATCTGCTCAGAAGAAGGTGGAGAGGTGGCTTCAGAAAGACTAGCCGGGGCCGAGGTCATCGTCTCTGAAGAGGTTGCGGGCAGATCCCCATCCCATCCGGAGTCTGGCCTGGGCGAGGGAGAGGGATCCGGGTTGGCAGGAGCCTGGAGGGCCACTCTGCCGGCTGCGTCCAAGTCTTGGGCCGGGTTGAGGGCATTCCAAAGGGCCAAGCCCGCCAAACACAGAGCAGCCCCTATCAGTCCAGCACTCAAGAGGGCGAGCCAACTGACAGAGGTCGCAGTCGGCTCAAGCACCACCTGCACCGGCGCATGAGGAGGCAAGGGTTTGGACATGAGGCTGAGATCGTAAGCCCGACGCTGCTGGCTATCGCTGAGAACTCGGTAGGCGTGTTGTAGCTGGAGGAACTCCCGCTGGGCCAACTGCCGCAACCCTGCGGGGATATCGGCAGGCAACCGATCCGGGTGCAGTTCGCGTGCCCGCTGGCGGTAGGCAGCTTTGATCTCCTCCAGGCTGGCTTGGGGAGAAAGCCCCAGCTGTTGGTAGTAGGTGGGGGAAGCAGGCAGAGTAGGCATGGGAGCAGTTGGTTGCAGAACAGAGGGAGAACCGGCTGCCTTCGAAGGCCAGCCACCTTACCCCAACAGGGATCCCTCCTTTCGGACCAGCATATCCTGCCCGGTTCAGCGAGGCTGCTGGCCCAAGAGCTAAGACACGTAAACCCCTGTTAGAGGCGCGCTCAGGGCTTCTTCCAACTCTGCCAGGCCAAGACGACGCTCCAGGATATCCATCACCTCGCGGCCAAAATCATGGGGGTTGCGATCCCAGGCTTCCAGACACACTTCCCCAAAAAAGGATCCCAGGGGTTCTGGGTTCCAGAGCAGTTTGCGCGCCGTCCAAGGAGTCATGTGCATGGGGTTAAAGCGGTCGTCGATAACACCGATTTTGCGAGCAAAATCTTCTAGATGAGTGTGGGGTTGCAGGCCGATGAAGAAGATGGCCGGCTCAACTTTGTCGCGACCAAAGATGGCTTCCAGCTCGCGATGGTACCGTACTGTTTGCCGAATGGTTTCCGGTCGCTCGTCGATAACATTAAAGGAGTAATTGACCGAAACCAGGTCGTTAAATCCTGCCTGTTTGAGGTAGCGGCAACTCTCCAGTACCGTGCGCAGGTTATAGCCCATGCGCATTTTGCGCACCAGCTCCTGGGATCCGCTGGTGATGCCGATCTCGAAGTAGCTCATGCCAGTTTTCACCATGAGCTCGGCCAGCTTTGGGGTGAGGTTGTCGGCCCGAATATAGGCAGCCCAACGAATATCGGTCATGCCGGCATCAAGAATTTTCTGCAGCAATTCCTCCGCATCCTCAATGTAGCGGCGGGCAGGGATAAACTGGGCGTCAGTAAACCAAAAGTTTCGCACTCCTCGCTCGTACAACTGCATCATTTCTCGGATCACTTCATCCACAGGGTTGAGGCGCACCTGCTTGCCTTCGATGACGGTGTAGATGCAGTAGCAGCAGTTGTGGGGGCAGCCGCGCTTGGTTTGTACCCCAATGTAAAAGTCGCCCCCTTCTAAGTAGTAGTCAATTTCCGGCCAAATGGCGGTGATGTAGGTGTAATCACAGGCGGTTTTTTGCAGAGGTTGGGGCGGCTCGTGGATCAAACCTGGGCGAGGCTGTTCCAGCTTGGCCCGATAGCAGCGCTCTGCAGCAAGGCTTTGCCCTTGGATCACTTTTTCCAGCAGGGTTTCCCCCTCCCCTACCGAGATGATGGTGCCTTTGGGCAGATAGCGGCCCAATTGTTCATAGAAGACGCTGACTGCCCCACCTCCCAGCACCGCTTCAGCGTGAGGTTTGTAGCGCCTGGCTCTGCGGATCCCCTGCCAGACCAGCCGGGTGTTGCGCCAAATCTCGCCATAGTAGGCCAGCACCAGCCTGAGGCTATTCAGGGATCCCCGCAATTTTTTCAGGGGGTTGCGGGCGTAGAAAAACTCAAAAGAGTGTTGCAACAGGTTGCCGGCCCGCCCGTTCACCGGCGCATAGACTTGAATATCTCGCCAAGAGAAAACCAGCAAATCCGGCTGAAACTGATCGATTTGCTCCAGCATGCGGCGGCGAAAATCCAAGGGCGGAAAGGTGCCCATATCGAAGATGCGCTGCTCAACTTGGGGGAACAGCTTGTGGACATGATCGGCCAAATAAACCACCCCAATGGGAAAAATGGGGTTGCAGGGCAGCCGCACATAGAGGATTTTTTGAATCTTCAGGTTCGAGGCCATATAACCTGAGAGCTTACTTCACATCTCTTCACTCACTCTAGTCGGTTTTTGAGGGGCGCGGCGGCAGGGATCCGAAAGGGACAAGGATAAGCTAAAGCTGAAGCAACCAGCAGGGTCGGACCTGAGGAGAGGGTATGACTCCAGAGGGCCCAATTTGGCACCAGCGCTATCGACCAGAGCGGCGATTGAGCAAGCGCAGCGGCAGACACACCTATCTGGCCCAGGATTTGCTCACCTCGGAACAGGTGGTGATCAAGCTGCTGCTCTTTGGGCCAGACTTCGATTGGGCCGACCTGAAGCTGTTCGAGCGGGAAGCCCAGATCCTGCAGACCCTCTCCCATCCGGCCATTCCCCAATACCGCGACCACTTCGAGGTTAGCTTTGAGGGAGGACGGGGCCTGGCCCTGGTGCAAACCTACATCGACGCCCCCTCTTTGCAAGAGTGGATGGAGCAAGGGCGGCGCTTTGCCGAGCCGGAGGTGCGGGATCTGGCGCAAAAGTTGCTGCGCATTCTCGTCTACCTGCACGAACTCCATCCCCCCGTCATTCACCGAGATCTCAAGCCCAGCAACATTCTCTTGGGATCCGACCAGCAGGTGTACCTAGTGGATCTTGGCTCGGTTCAGGCGGCTGCCCCCCGGGAGCAGGGATCCTACACCGTGGTGGGGAGCTACGGCTACATGCCCCTAGAGCAATTTGGCGGCAGAACCGTGCCCGCTTCCGATCTCTACAGCTTAGGTGCCACCCTAATCCACCTGCTCACCGGCCAACACCCGGCGGATCTGCCCCAGGAGGGAGCCCGGATTGTGTTCGAGCAAGCGGTGCAACTGAGCCCGCCCTTTCGCGACTGGCTGCGGTGGATGACGGAACCTTTGGCGGCAGATCGTCCCGCTTCCGCCCGGCAGGCCCTGGAGGCGCTGGAGCATTTGGATCGTCGTCCCGCCTTGATTCCCTCAGACGCAGCAGCAGTCCCTACTCGACAGCCAGCAGGCAGCCGGATTCAACTGCACAAGTCCGAACAGACCTTTCAGGTGGTGATCCCGGCCCGGCAAATCGGTGTTTTGGCGTTGCTGCCTTTCGCCATCGCTTGGAACTCCTTCATCACCTTTTTCACGATCACGTCGGTTGTGCTTGCGCCTTTTCCGGCCAATTTGGTGTTTGGCCTGTTCACCCTGCCCTTCTGGACGGTGGGGTTGGGGATGGTGGGCGGGATCCTCTACGGTCTATTCGGCAAGGCCCACCTACGGATCGACACAGAATACATTCGCCTGGCTCACGAGGTGTTTGGCCTGAGGTTTGGCAATGTTCCCCCCAGTCGGCGATGGGATATTGACCGGCTGGAGCTGATCCCACGCCATACCCGACGGGATTCCGGTGGGGATCGGGTGGAGGTAAGCCCACAGTTGAACGTCTGGGCGGGCAACCGCAAGTACGAGCTAAAGGATCTGCAAGAGCCAGAGTTGGAGTGGCTGGCCG
>NZ_JANSIG010000063.1:0-17853 GCF_047461975.1 Synechococcus sp. R55.3
TTGTACACACATGAAAGCCGCCCTGTCGCGTCAGCGGGCCGTAGGCTTTAAGGGCGGGGCTTCAGACCCAGTTTTTTCGGTGACTGCGATTAGTGCGATTTGACATTCGAGTTGAGATTTGCCGGCTGGGATCCCGCAGCAGACGGCGCTTCATAAGGCCCAAGATCCGGCTAGCCTAGACTAGGGGATTATAAGGTTTACAAAGTTGAATATCAGCCAGCCAAATGTCGGGATCCCGGTACAGCCAAGAGGACGTGCAGCAGATCCTGCAGCGAGCCATTGCCCGCCAGCCGCGCCTGGGCGAGTTCACCCGCTCCCAACTGCAGGAGATGGCCGCCGAACTGGGGATCTCCCCCCAAGAGCTGGATTTGGCCGAGCAGGAATGGAAGGCTTGGCAAGAGCTGAATAGCCAACACCGAGAATTTCAGCGCTACCGCCGTCGGCAGTTTTACCAATTGCTGGGTCGCTATGGAATTGTCAACAGCTTTTTGCTGAGCTTGGACTGGCTCTCCGGTGGGGGGCTATCCTGGTCGCTATTTATCCTCATGGGCTGGGGCTTGACCGTTTCCCTCAAGGGCTGGAACGCCTACCAAACAGAAGGTGAACGCTACGAGAAAGAATTTCGCCAATGGCAGAAGAAACGCCAGAAAGATCTCCGCCGCAAGTAAGCGCAGCCTACCGGAGAAGTCTGTCCCGCTGATGGAGATGGATTTTTCTCCAAACTCTGAGTGGGAAGGGGCACCGCCGAGAGATGCTACCATAGATATTCAGCATCGCTGAATGCCCGTGCGGGCGTAGTTTAATGGTAAAACCGCAGTCTTCCAAACTGCTGTTGTCGGTTCGATTCCGTCCGCCCGCTTCCCAACACTGGGCAGGCCTTAAACTAAACCTCAAAACTCGCCTGCTGTAGGCCTTTCCGGGCCCAACCTAGCCCCAAGGCAACGGTTGAGTTCGGGGCGAAAAGTGTCTGCGAGGGGGGTGGAGAAGGAGCAAAGCAGGAGGAGTCTTGTGAGCTTTTGGTCTGACCGTGGCGTATCGCGGCTGGGGTGGTACTACCGTGGAAGGCGTTACCGGTTGTCGACGGGGGTGCCGGATACGACGGCAAGCCGGCGGGTGGAGTCGGAAGCTGGTTGCCTTGGTTAAGCTTCTCTAGGAGGAGCTAGATAAGGAAGACGCTTTCGGATCCCTATAGCCAAAGTACAGGGTATGTGGTTCCAAAAAGCATAGCTGGTTGAACCAAGCTGTGCTTTTTCCTCTCACAATCTGGCCGGTAATTTTTCTTAATCAGAACTTAATCTCAAAATAACTAGAAAATAACTTTTGGATGATTTTATTGAGGTATTCTGAGCTGTATTCAACTCCTAAAATAGGGGGAAACCTGGGAACCCCGAAGCCAAAGCTTCCCCCGGCTTCCTGCGAGTTTTGTGAGCGAAGTGGGATCCCTGCTACGCAGGGGGTGCTTCTATCCATATCCATGTGGTTGTGACTTATAGTGGCTGTGATAGATGTTGTCTGAAAAGCTGCAATACAGGCTTATTCTCCGGTGAATTTGGGCAATGCTCTCATTTGTGCCAGATCGGCAGTAAAGTGAGAGTAAATGCAAAAACCGATTTTGGAATGGTTAGGAGAATCACCGTGCGTCCTCTATCTTTGTTGGCGGTGCTTTGCAGCGTGGCTTTTGCCCAGCCTTTTGCGTGGGGATCCTTGAGCTCAGCCTGGGCTAAGCCTTCCGGGACGTTGCGTTTGTACACCTCCCAACCCGATGCAGATGCTCAGAAAACTGTTGCTGCATTTCGGGAAGTTTATCCAGAGGTTTCGGTGGAGATCTTTCGCTCCGGCACCGAGGAGGTGATCAGCCGCTTTCTTTTAGAAGCAGAAAAGGGCAGCCCCCAGGCAGATGTGTTGTTGGTGGCCGATGCGCCCACCTTTGAGCTGCTGAAAGCCCGCAATTTGCTGGAGTCCTACTGCAGCCCTGAGGCCAAAGCCATCGCTGCCACCTACTACGACCCAGACTGCCACTACTTCGGCACCAAGATCTTGGCCACGGTGATCGTTTACAACACGGCCAAAGCCCAGCCCATCGATAGCTGGGCAGCCCTGGCCCAGGTTCCTGAAGGCCAACTGGTGATGCCCAGCCCTACCTATTCGGGCGCCGCCGCCTACAACTTGGGGGTTATCACCCGCACCCCCGGCTTGGGCTGGGAGTGGTACGAAGCCCTGAAAAAGAACAAGGCAGTGCTGGTGCAAGGCAATGGCGCTGTGGCTCGCAACGTCGCCAGTGGCGAACAAAGCTACGGCATGGTGGTGGACTTTCTCGCCATTCGCAGCCGCAACGAGGGATCCCCAGTGGAGGTGGTCTATCCCAAGGAGGGTGTGCCATTGATTACAGAGCCGGTGGGAATTGTAAAAGGAACGCCCAACCTGGAAGCTGCCCAGGCTTTTGTGGACTTCTTGCTGTCTCAGAAGGGGCAGGAGGTTGCTGCAGGGATGGGCTATATGCCACTGCGGCAGGATGTCACACCTCCGAAAGGGTTCCCCGCCTTGAGCGAGCTGAAGATCTTAAGCGTGCCGGCGACGGAGTTGGCCGAGAGCCGCGAGGCCGACAAGGCTCGCTTTGCCAAGTTGTTTGGGGAATAGGTTGACATCAAGCTGGCCAGACGCTGGCCAAGTCTTGCGGTGGAAGGACTTGAGCAAAGGGTTGAGGCACCCCATTATCCCCTGGCTGGTGGCTGTAGCCGCCCTTGTGACTCTGACCCACGTCTATCCCCTCTGGAGGCTGCTGCAGCGGGCCTTGGGCGGCGAAGGTGAGAACATCCGCTGGTTGCTGGAAACGCCTCGCGTCCATCTGGCGCTACGCCATAGCCTTTGGGTGTCCGCGGCCTCAGCGGCGCTGGCTCTTGGGGCCGCTCTGCTGCTGGCGGTGCTCACCACCCAGACGGATCTGCCGGGCCGCGGGATCCTACGGCTGCTCTTTTTGTCTCCTCTGGTGATTCCGCCCCAGGTTTTGGCCTTGGCCTGGATCCAGTGGGCTGGGCCGGTGGGCTATCTGCAGCAGGGGCTGCGCTGGATTTTGGGAAAGCAGGGATCCCTGTGGAGCCTCTACACACCGGCGGGGATCATCCTGTTGCTGGCTCTTTTTGTGCTGCCGATTGCCTATCTGACGCTGGTGGCGGGCCTGAGCCGGCTCTCCAAGCAGGCTCAGGAGGCGGCCCAACTGGATGGGGCAAACCTGCTGCAGGTTTGGCTCTACGTCACGCTGCCTCTGTTACGGCCCTCTGTGGCGGCAGCAGCAGCACTGGCGTTCCTGGGGGCCTGGGGCAATTTCGGGATCCCGGCCTTGCTGGGGATCCCGGGGCGCTACCTGACCTTGCCCACTCTGCTGTACCAGGAGGTGATCAACTTCAGCGGCGATGGGTTTGGGCGCAGTGCGGCGCTGGCGTTGCTCTTTGGCCTGCCGGCCCTCTTCTTCTTGAGCTGGCCCCAGCGGAGTCAGGAGGGGTTGGATCCCGGCGAGGCGCCTCCGGATCCCTATCGCCTGGGCTGGCTGGGTTGGCTGCTCAGCGGGATCCTTTTCGCCGCAGCTCTGCTGGTCGTTCTTGGGCCCTTGCTGGCCATGGCTGCGACTGCCCTGCTGCGGGCCTATGGCCTGCCCCTGACCTGGTCTAACCTAACCCTGGAGCATTTCCGCATGGTTCTTTTTGATCTGGAGCGGGCCCGCCGCGCCACGCTGCACAGTTTGGGCTTGGCGGGAGGAGCGGCACTGCTCTGCAGCGGGATAGGGACGATCTTGGGCTATGCCCTGACCCGCTTGAAGGTGCCGCTGTTGGCCCTGCTCAGCTTCATCGTGGACTTGCCCTATGCCCTGCCGGGCCTGATTTTTGCTTTGTCTCTCATCTTGGTGTGGTTGCCTCCTCCCCTGCCGGGGCTGAGCCTCTACGGCACCCTATGGCTGATCCTGATGGCCTACCTGGGGCGGTTCTCGGCCCTGGCACTGCAGCCCCTGCAAGCGGCGTGGCGCAGCTTGGATACCAGCCTTGAGGAGGCAGCCAGTATTGACGGGGCCTCCCTGCTGCAAACCTTTCGCCACATCTTGGTGCCGCTGCTGGCGCCAGCCCTGACGGCGGCAGTGTTGCTGGTATTTCTGCAATCTTTTGCCGAGCTGACCCTCTCCGCCCTCTTGGTGACCTCCCGCTCGGAGACCTTTGGGTGGCTCATCTTTGGCTTGCAACAAGGGGGCTATACCCAGCAAGCGGCGGCCCTAAGTACCTTGCTGCTGATCGCGCTCTTTGCCCTGGCCGCGGGGATCCAGGCGCTGCGGCGGCATGCCAAGCCAAGCTGAGGAGGGGATCCCTGCAAATCCTTCACGGATTGGGGCCGATCGTGGTGGTGCGGCGGATGGGTTGACCCTTTAGAGTCTTGCCTTCTACTGTTTTCACCCAGCCTTGTCCTGGCACAAATCGGTACTGCACAGAGGACTGGGTGCCACCAAGCAGATCCCCTTCGGCATTGAAAACATGAGCCTCGCGCTGCCATTGTCCTGGCCCCGTCGGTGTGCCCCTCGATTCGGTGGTGCAGGTTTGGTCGCGGGCATTGCTGAATTGGCCGCTGCGCTGCCAGCCTTGCCCCGCTTGGCCCTCAGTAAGGCTTGAGCTGCTGCCTACCGTCTCGCCCTGGGCATTGTGCACCGTGGTGCTGCCCTGCCGTTGCCAGCCCTCATTCGTGCGGGTGGTGGTGTGCTGATGGTTCAGGTTCCAGGTCTGACCTTGTTGGGTAGTGACTTGGCCGGAGTAGTCTCCTTCCACCCCCTGACCGGGAATGAATTGCCGGGATCCCTGGCCGGAATAGGTGCCACTACCCGATCTGCCACTTGGCCCGGTGCCAGTGTAGGTGCCGGAGTGAGTGAAGGTGCGCCCACCGCGCGGGGCCAGGGATCCACCCGTTGGCGTGGTGGCTGTGGCAGTGCGTTGACGGGGGCGAGCCTGCGCAAAGGGAGCAAGCGCCATCAGGAGGGCAGTAACCAATAACAGGCAAAAGCTTGCGGTTTTCATTTTCATTCTCATTTTTCGAGACCCCTTGAGAAATTGCCAATCATGACCCAGGCTAGGTGCTCACCTCATCTGACTCTGACTTTGGCCTGAAGGTTCACTTCCCGAGGGGATCCCAGCCAGATATAACCTGCTCTTAATGTCGGTGCTGTAATCTCAGAGGTGCCTTTAGCGAATGCGACTGCATTTTTCTATGAACACCCGTCGTACTTTCCTGGCTGTTGCGGCTGGCCTGGTGGCTGCTTCTGCTGCTGCTCTTCTGGCTGCCGACAGCTTTGCTCAGTCTCCTGCCGAAGTCAAAGTTTGGATTGCCTTTACCGATAACCGCCTGGATTGGGCCCGCGGAAAAGCGGAAGAATTCAACAAGCAATTTCCTCAATACAAAGTTACGGTCGAAGGCTACGGCAACTACGAAGAAATTCAGCAAGCCACCGACCTGGCCATTCAACAAAATGCTGCTCCTTCGGTGGTGCAGTGGTTTGAGGTGGGCACCCAGCGGGCACGGGATTTTGGTTACTTCAAGTCCATTGCCGATGCTCTGGGCAATCGCACCGAAGTGAACGGGATCCCAGTGAATTTCGACGATTTTATCGAGCCGGTGGTGAGCTACTACACCCTGGATGGCAAATTTACCTCCATGCCCTGGAACAGCTCCAGCCCCATTCTCTACTCCAACACGGCCATCTTGAAGAAGGCTGGGATCGAAAAGCCGCCGGCCACCTGGCAAGAGCTGGAGGCTGCTTGTCAAAAGATCATGGCCCTCCCCGACGCTCCCCAGGGCTGTGTGACCTGGCCCAATCACGGCTGGTTCTACGAGCAGTGGATGGCCCAGCAGAATGCCCTCTTGGCCAACAACGACAATGGCCGTGCCGCCCGTGCCACCCAGGTCTTTTTGGACTCGGAGCCGTCAATTGCCATCGCCACCTGGTGGAAAGGGATGTATGACAAAGGCTACTACATCTACAGCGGCAAGCAGCGGGATTGGGCAGCCACCGAGCAGGCCATCCAGACCGGTACCGTCGCCATGGCCATCACCAGCAGCGCCGATGCCGCCAACATCACCAACGCTGCCAAGCAAAACAACATCGAGCTGGTCACCACCCGCATGCCCTACAACGCCGACAAGGGTTGGACAGGCAACTTGATCGGGGGAGCCAGCCTCTGGTTGGTGAAGGATCTGCCCAAAGAGGTGGAAGAGGGGGCGCTGACCTTCATGTTGTGGCTCAATAACACCGAAAATGCTGCCGAGTGGCACCAAGTGACCGGCTACTTGCCCATTCGGAAAAGCTCGGTAGCCTTGCTGGAGTCGAAGGGCTGGTTCAAGGAAAACCCCAACTTCTTCACCGCCAGCGACCAAATCAACAATTCCAAGGTGACCCCTGCCACTCGGGGGGCGCTGCTGGGGGCTTTCCCCGAAATTCGCAACGTGGTAACCCAAACCATGGAAGATCTGATGCTTAAAGGCGGGGATCCGGCCCAGGCCATGGCCAAGGCCAACGAGGAGGCCAACCGCCTTCTGGCGGAGTACAACTCCCTTTACCAGTAGCCCCAGTGTCGATGGGCCAGGGGTGTTATTGAGGGATGGGGGTGGGCGGCGGCCTGCCCCTTTCCGGGCTTTGATAAGGCTCTTGTGAAGAGCACAGCCGAGGTGAGAGGCGATGTTGGGATTCATCCAAGTGCTGCTGCCCCTGTTGGCGGGGTTGCTGGGATCCCTCTGGATGGGGCTCCGTTTTCGACGCATCGAGTGGCCTGTGCCGGTGGGGGCAGTGCTGGGGGGCCTAGCAGGAGGGCTGGGATCCCTGATTTTTATGGCGCCCCTGGATTTTTGCACTTTTGAGCCGGAGCGCAAGGCCATCGACATGGCCTTTGGCGTGGGGTTGGTGTTGGTGGGCATGGCCATTCCCCTCTGGCCGCTGTTGGCGTGGACGCAGAAGGAGCAGGAGCGCCGCCTGGGGATCCCCGGCCCAGCTGTTCAGGAGAGGGGCACCTTTAAGCAGTGGTGGCTGGCGTGGCTGCTCTTGTTGCCCACCTTCACGATCTTGGTGGTGTTTCTCTACTACCCAGGGCTGGATACCTTCCGCCTTTCCACCCTGCTCACGTTTGTGGGGGCGCCGCGCAGCCGCTTCGTCTGTGTGGACAATTTCACCGGTCTGCTGACGGATGCCACCTATTTGCGTAGCCTCGGCATTACCTTTGCCATTTCGGCGGCCATTGTGGTGCTGGGGTTGAGCGGATCCCTGTTGATTGCCACGCTGGCCTACCAGCCGATTCGAGGGGCGGCGATTTATCGGGTGTTGCTGATCTGGCCCTACGCCATTTCTCCAGCGGTGGTCGGGATCATCTTCTTTATCATGTTCAACCCCTTGGGAGGGGTGGCCAACCATTTGCTGGGCCTGGTGGGGATCCCCCGTTTAAACTGGCTCAGCGATCCCAACTTGGCCCCTTGGGTGGTGATCTTTGCTAGCGTTTGGAAGCAGATGGGCTACAACATTTTGTTTTACCTTGCCGGCCTGCAAAACCTGCCCAAGGATCTGCTGGAGGCGGCTGCCATTGATGGAGCCGGGGCTGTGCGTCGCTTTTTTGCCATCACCCTACCGCTGCTTTCTCCCATCACCTTCTTTTTGGTGATTACCAACATGACCTATGCGTTTTTCGATATCTTTGGCACCATCGATTTGCTAACTGCCGGAGGCCCTTCCGGATCCACCTCAGTGTTGATCTACGAGATCTACAAAATTGGAGTGTCTTCTGGCAATTTGGGCAGGGCTGCCGCACAATCCATTGTCCTGTTTTTCCTTGTGGTGGGCTTGACAGTCCTGCAATTTCGCACCACCGAGCGGAATGTGACCTACGGCGGATAAGGGCTGTCTCTGCTGCAACGCCATCCAAGTTCTCAGCAGCTCCCACGTGATGAGCAAGGGAAAAATCGGCAAAAATGGGGGCAGAGAACCTAGGGATCCCCAATGGCTGCAAAATCCAACCCCTTGACCTGCTGGCACGACTTCGGAAAGCTGGGCATCCTGCTAGTGGTCACTTTGCTGCTTTGGCTCCTCTGGGGATCCCCGGCGGGCAGCCAAACCCGTCTCAACTTCAACAACGCCGATCTGCAGGGTCAGGATTTGTCCGGCCAAGATTGGCGGGGCAGCAGCTTTGTCAGTGCCAACCTGCAGGGCGCCGATCTGCACGGGGCCAACCTTGCGGGGGCGGCATTCACCAAAGCCAACCTGGCAGGGGCCAATCTATCCGGTGCCGACTTGAGCAATAGCCTCTTGGATCTGGCCAATTTGGCAGGAGCCGATCTCAGGGGGGCCAACCTCACGGGAGCCATTGCCGCGCGGGCAGTTTGGCAGGGCGCGCAGATTGCCGGCGCCGATTTCAGCGAAGCCTATGTGGATCGGGCGGCGAAGCGGCAGTTGTGTGAGCAAGCTGAGGGATCCCACCCGGTAACCGGTGTAACCACCCGCGAGAGCTTGAGCTGTCCTGGAAACCCACCCCAAAACCCGCAACCACGGCAAACGTGAAGAAAACAGGATCCCTGAACCCGGTCGGTCGGATTGGCCTCTAGATTGGGTGAGGTGTCGATAGTGCCCAACTATGAGCAAGCCCAGCTTTGCGGTGATCGGCCTGGCGGTGATGGGGGAAAACTTGGCCCTCAACATCGAGCGCAACGGCTTTCCGGTTGCCGTCTACAACCGCACCAGCTCCAAAACCGACCAATTCATGCGGGAGCGAGCCCAAGGCAAACAGATCACCCCCGCCTACAGCTTGCCGGAACTGGTGCAACTGATGGAGCGGCCCCGCAAATTCTTGATCATGGTCAAGGCGGGCGCGCCGGTCGATGCGGTGATCGACGAGCTGAAGCCGCTGCTGGATCCGGGGGATATCATCATCGACGGCGGCAACTCCCTCTACACCGACACCGATCGCCGTGCCGAAGCCCTAGCTCCCACCGGGATCCACTTTGTCGGCATGGGGGTGAGCGGCGGGGAAGAGGGCGCCCTGAACGGCCCCAGCCTCATGCCCGGCTGTAGCCCAGAGGCTTACCAACAACTGGAGCCCATCTTGACCAAAATTGCTGCTCAAGTGGCGGATGGCCCTTGCGTCACCTACCTGGGGCCAAAAGGGGGCGGGCACTACGTGAAGATGGTGCACAACGGCATCGAATACGGCGATATGCAACTGATCGCCGAGGTCTATGACCTAATGCGCAGGGCCTTGAAGCTGTCGGCCTCGCAGATGCAGGAGATTTTTCAGGCTTGGAATGAAACGGAGCTGGAATCTTTCCTGATTGAAATTACCGCCAAGATTTTCCAAACCCTGGATCCGGAAACCGGCAAGCCTTTGGTGGATCTCATCCTGGATAAGGCCGGGCAGAAAGGCACCGGTTTGTGGACGGTCAAAGATGCTCTGGATCTGGGGGTAGCGGTGCCCACCATCGAGGCGGCAGTGCAAGCTCGTATCCTCTCGTCGATGAAAGAGGAGCGGGTGGCTGCCTCTGCCCAGTTGAAAGGGCCGGACGCCACTTTTGAAGGGGATCCCGATCGCTTTATCCAAGATCTGCGCGCCGCCCTCTACTGCTCCAAAATCTGCTCCTATGCGCAGGGGATGGCCCTGCTCAAAAGAGCCACTGTTGCCCACGGCTACGTCTACACCTTCAGTGAGATTCCGCGGATTTGGAAGGGGGGCTGTATCATCCGCGCCCGCTTCCTGGGCGAGATCCAGTCGGCCTACAAACGGGATCCAGAGCTGGTGAACCTGCTGTTGGATGAGGAATTCGAGCAGGCCATCCGGGAGCGGCAGGGATCCTGGCGGCGGGTGGTGTCCACGGCGGCTGCCCTGGGGATCCCGATCCCGGCCATCAGCGCTTCCTTGGCCTACTACGACAGCTACCGTACCGCCAACCTGCCCCAGAACCTCACCCAAGCCCAGCGGGACTTCTTCGGGGCCCACACCTTCGAGCGCATCGACAGGCCGGGCGTCTTTCACCATGAGTGGAGCACCTGTTCCCGTTAGCAACGGGTAGCATGAGGAGGTCTTGGGATCCCTCTCTGGCCGGGGATCCGGAGGCGGGAGAATCTGTTTGATTTGATATGGACATTAAATTGGCCGTGAATGGCACCCTGATGCGGGGGCTACCCCTCAATGAGAACCTACTGCAAATTGGGGGTCGCTTTGTGCGGGAAGCCCAAACAGCCGCTTGTTATCGGCTTTGGTCCATCGACGGTCTTTATCCAGGCATGGTACGGGTTTGCCAGGGCGGTTCTGCAATTGCTCTGGAGATTTGGGAAATCCCTGCCCATGGGTTGGGTCAACTCCTTTTGCAAGAGCCGCCAGGCTTGTCAGTGGGCCGCATTCTTTTGGCAGAAGGGGAGGAAGTGCTGGGGATCCTAGCCGAACCCTACCTGTGTGAGGGGCAATTGGACATCACCGCTTGGGGGGGGTGGCGAGCCTACATCGCTTCCAGAAATAGACAGGAATAATCGCATTTCACCAGCTTTTCCCAGTCGCAGCTTCGACATCAGTTGACCCGCTGGGGATCCCGCCACAGTACCTGGCCCTGCCGCATCGTCAGCACCACATCTGCCGGGGTAACCCGAGTGAGAATCGACGCAATTAGATGACGACTGGCCCGCAAATGAGGACGGGTGAAGTCCAGCACCACCAAATCGGCGGGCAGCCCCACATCCAAATAGCCGTACACATCGGATCCCAGTAGAGGCCGTAAATGTCGGATGTTGCTGGTCACCATCTTCAAAATCTCGACTGGATCAGGGCGCACCGCATCTCCAAACTGGCTTTTGGCCACTTTGTAGGTGAAATCCAGCTCTGCCAAAAGGTTCGGGCTATTCAAAAGTCCGTTGTCGGTGCCTAGCAAGAGATTGGCCTCACTCTCCAGCAGGCGGGCAATCGGCGGGAGAGGCAGTCCCAAGTTGGCATTGGCCCGTGGGTTCAAAACGACATTCACCCGATGCCGGGAGAGCAATTGAATTTCCGCTGCGTTGGCCACCGTTGCGTGAATCACCCAATGGGGACGGTAAAAATCAAGAGCACGCTCCAAATCTCCCCGTCCGGCGATGGCCAGACTGACCTCTCGATACCCCTCATTTTCCAGACAGTGGATGGCCCGCAGCTTGCCTATTTTCTCGGTCAGGTCGTGGATCTGCCGCCAGGCGGGTTCCGTCAAATCGTTCAGGGTGCTCTCGGAAAATCCATCTGCTACTGCCAGAATCTCTTGCAATTCTTGATAGGCTTGGGGGTTTAAGGGATCCCGATTTTGCCGCAATTGCTCCTCACTGAAAGGGAGGCTCTCAAACTGGCCCAAGATCACTGAGTGGATCCCGGTTTGGGCTGCAGCTTCCCGCAACAGTTGGCAGCCGTAGACCCCCTGCTCGCGAAAATCGATGTGTCGGATGGTGCCCGTTGCCGCCATGTAGCGCAGGTGAGCGGCGATGTGTTCCAGGTGCTGTTGCGGCGACTGTTTGGCTAACTCTCGATATTTGTAGCCGTCAGGTCGGAAGAACCCCTCTTCCAAAGTCAGGCCTGTCGCCCCATCCGGCAGACAGCTATCCCCCATGTGGGTGTGGCTGTTGGTGAAAGCCGGCAAAATCACCCAGGATCTCTGTTCCAACCCAACAATGGGATCCCCCAGTTCCATGCAGGTAACGGTGTCTTGTTCTACCCCGAAGCGGGAGCAGCGATGGGGAACCAGATCCGGGCCGGCCAGAACAACACCCTCTTGCCATTGAAAACCCATAAAACCCACTCGCAAAACTCATCAGACTTGAGAATGTTATCAGTGCCAAAAACGGGCTAACCGAACTTTGGGTGAGCGGGAAGGACTTTTGCCAGCATAAAGTGAAGCATCAAAACTTTGAATCGAGAAAACTGTAATTTAGACTACCAAAACTTCTCGATAGAGGCTATTAAATCCAGTAGTTGCTGCCAGGGGTTCAGCAGAGGTTCAGAACCTCACCGAGTCTGCTGGGTCTCGTCTTTCCAGAAAGCTTATTCACGAATAGGATTCTCAACATGAGCCGGCCATTGTTTCGTCATCTGTACACTCGTAGGCAGCTCCTTCGCTCTGGTGCTGCCGCCGCTGCCATCACCTTGACCTCACAGTTGTGGCGTGCCCAGGCCCAGAACAAGAAAGAGATCACCATCGGCTTTATTTACGTTGGCCCCAAAGATGACTTTGGCTGGAACCAGGCCCATGCAGAGGGAAAAGTTGGCTTGTCCAGCCTAACTTGGGTGAAAACCGTTGAAGAAGAAAATGTGCCGGAAACGGTGGCCGTGGAAGAAACCATGCGGGCCATGATCGAGCAAGATGGGGCAACGGTACTCTTTCCCACTTCTTTTGGCTACTACGATCCCCATATCTTGCGGGTAGCCAAGGAATATTCAGAGGTACAATTCTTTCACGCCGGTGGACTTTACATTGAGGGAGTGCATCCGAAAAACGTCGGTAGCTACTTCGGCTACTTGGATGAAGGCCACTACATCAACGGGGTGCTGGCCGGTTCCATGACCAAAAGCAACCGCCTTGGGTTTATCGCCGCCAAACCCATTCCCATTGTGTTGCGCAACATCAACAGCTTTACCTTAGGAGCCAAGAGTGTCAACCCCAACATCACCACTCAGGTGATCTTTACGGGAGATTGGGCTCTACCTGTCAAAGAGGCAGAAGCTGCCAACAGCATGGCCGACCAAGGCATCGATGTGCTCACCTGCCATGTGGACAGTCCCAAAATCGTTATCGAAACAGCAGAGCGGCGAGGTCTGATGAGCTGTGGTCACAACACCAGCCAAGCGGCGCTGGCTCCCAAGGGCTATTTGACGGGCGCTGAATACGACTGGACAAGCGTCTATACCCAGTTTGCCGAAGCCATCCAGGCGGGCAAAACCCTGATGAACGGTGGGATCCCCCACCTCATTCGGGGGGGTATCAAAGAGAAATTCATTAAAACTTCCCCCTGGGGATCGGCAGCCAGCGATGAGGCCAAAAAAGCTGGAGAAGCGGCCCTTGCCCAGTTGCAAGCTGGCTCGTTGGTCATTTACAAAGGCCCTCTCAAAGACAATACCGGCAAAGAGGTGATCCCTGCCGGAGTGGAATACGGCCAGCGGGCAATCGAGCTGGAATCCATGGACTACCTGGTGGAAGGCGTGATCGGGAGTATCTCTAGCTGATGGCTACCACCTCTTCTGCTGTTTCCCGCTCGGTTCCGCTGCGGTGGCGCTCCAGCCTTGAGCCGATCCTACTGCCCTTTGGGGCTTTGTTGGCCTCGCTGTTGATCTTCGGCTTGTTTTGTGCCATGGCCGGCGCAAATCCCTTCGCCGTCTATGGCTCCATCTACAGAGCTGCCTTCGGCAGTTGGTTCTCTTGGCAAAATACTCTGCAACGGGCGGCTCCCCTGATGCTCACCTCCCTGTGTACCATCCTGCCGGCCCGCATGGGGCTGGTGATCATCGGCAATGAAGGAGCTCTGGTGATGGGGGGGGTGGCAGCTGTGGCGATGGGGCTGTGGGCGGGATCCCTGGCTCCACCCGTGGTCGTTTTCCTGATGGCCTTGGCGGGCATGGTGGCCGGTGGCCTGTGGATCATGGTGGTGGGGGCACTGCGCCACTACCGGGGTGTGAATGAAACCATCAGCAGCCTGTTGATGAACTACATTGCCATTGCCCTGATGAACCATTGGGTGGGGGGGCCGCTGCGGGATCCCAGTTTCTTGAGCAAGCCCTCCAGCTTTGCCGTTGACGAGGCCAACATGTTGGGTCGGCTATGGGGCACCCGCATCCACTTCGGCTTGGTCTATGGCATCGTTGCCTGCCTGGTTGCCTATGTGTTGATTCAACGCACCACGTTGGGTTTTTCGGTGCGCACAATAGGGGGTAACCCAAAGGTGGCCCGAATGGTGGGGATTGCTGTCGGTAAACTCACACTGTTAATCACCTTTCTGGCCGGCTCCTGTGCCGGCTTGGCGGGCATGGTAGAGGTGGCTGCCGTACACGGGCGGGCCAATGAGTCCTTGACTGTGGGCTATGGCTACAGCGGCGTTCTGGTGGCCTTTGTCGCTCGACAAAACCCAGCCGCAGCAGTGGCGATGGCTATCCTCCTGGGAGGGATCCTGGCCAGCGGCAGCATTTTGCAGCGCTCCCACAATTTGCCGGATGCTACTGTGTTGGTGTTTCAGGGCATTGTCTTTTTGCTGATTCTCTACAGCGAATCCCTCTACGGGCGCTTCGACTTTTTTCGGGATCGAGAACCCTCAGAACCAGCCTAGATAACTGGCCCCCGAAGTAGCAATGATTTGGTCAAGTAACCAATTCAGTGGTCAGGAGAAAAACTCAGATGGAAACAGAAGCCCTAGGATGGTGGGGGATCCCCTTGGCGGTGATCGCCGGAACCTTGCGGGGAAGTGCGCCTTTTTTGTTCGTCAGCTTGGGGGAGTGTCTGACGGAAAAAAGCGGCAAAATCAACCTCGGCCTAGAGGGATCCCTGTTGATGGGGGCAATGAGCGCCTACGCCATCTCCTTCCTCACCCAAAACACGGCAGGCAGTGTGGTCGCGCCTTGGTTAGGGGTATTGGTGGCCGGGTTTGCCGGTTTAGCCTTGGGAGGGATCCACGCCTTTTTGGCCCAACAACCTCGGGTTAACGATGTTGCGGTGGGCATTGCTATGATCATCCTTGGCAGTGGAATGGCCTTTTACCTGGGCAAACCCTTCATTCAGCCCGCAGCCCCCCGGCTACCTGCCTTTGAGTTGGGAAATTGGAGCAGCAGTCCTGCCATTCAAGCTGCCCTAAAACTGAGCCCACTTCTGCTGCTGGGGATCCTCCTGGCCTTTGTCATGCACTGGTTCTTTCGCTCCACTCGTTGGGGCCTATTCGTGCGGGCTGTGGGCGACAACCCCGATGCAGCACGGGCCATGGGGATCTCGGTGCCCAAGGTAAGGGCTCTGTGCATCATGGCAGGCAGCTTCTTGGCAGCCGTGGGAGGAGCTTACCTGTCCCTATACTACCCCGGCAGTTGGACAGAACGCATTTCCAGCGGACAAGGCTTGATGGCCGTGGCCCTGGTGATCTTTGCCAAGTGGAACCCGTTGCAGTGTTTATTGGCTGCTTTTTTGTTCGGCGGAGCTCAGGCGATTGGGCCAGCCTTGCAGTCGGTGGGTGTGCAGTCCAACTACTACCTGTGGAATGCCGCTCCCTACGTGCTGACCTTGGGGATCATGATCCTGACCAGTTCTCCGCGGCGAACCCTGGCAGGCATGCCTGGGGCCTTGGGCACCGGGAAGTAGCCGACTGGCTATAGTCGAAGTGAACCCGATTTAGGGATCCCTGGTTATGACCGCTGTACAAACCCGACCTGCCAATACCCTGACTCTGAGAGAGGTTCACGAGCTCTTAGGGCTGTGTCGGGGAGATTCTTTAGAGTTCGAGGAAAAACTGGACTTACCCCCTTTGACTGAACGGGAGATTGAGGAGCTGACCCAACTCCAGGAATTGTATTTTAGCTATCTGGCCGATGACACTCTGAATGAAGGGCAAGTCAAATTTCTGTTTGTTTCTCCACTTCTCAAACTGGCAGGCTTTCTATCGAGCGACATCAAAATTAATCTAGAAGAAAATATTGCCGATATTATCGTTGAGGAGGAAGAAGGCCAAGTTGCCATCAAAGGTCGTGTAGACTTACTCGCCATTAGAAGAGGAGCAAGAGAGAGCTTTTGGATCCTCGTGATAGAAACCAAGGGAGGAACAGTAGCTACAAGCCTGGCCATCGCCCAATTATTGACCTATGCTTACAAAGGAATAAAAAATCAAGAATTTGTTTGGGGATTAGCTACAAATGGAGAAGACTACCAATTTATCTTGTTACAGCAAGGTTCACCCATTACCTACCATTATCTACCTAAGCTGGGATTGCTAGATAGCAAATCGATACATCGGCTTTTACAAGTTCTTAAATCCATTCGACTAACTCTCTAACCCATTCCATCTTCATCAGCAAAGGATTTGATCATGAGTGGACTCGGTGGCCTGAATAAAACTCCCAACGGTGTTGTATTGGGACTGGTGCAACTGCAGCTACCCAATGTGGTTACTCCCGATGATCTGGCGGCGCAAACCCAAAAGATAGTCAGTATGGTGGGGAAGGCTCGCCGCAGCATGCCCAGCATGGATTTGGTGGTCTTTCCGGAGTACTCTCTGCACGGCCTGTCGATGGACACTAATCCGGAGATCATGTGCCGACTGGATGGACCAGAGGTAGCTGCCTTCAGTGCCGCCTGCCGAGAGAACGATATTTGGGGCTGCTTCTCAATCATGGAATACAACCCGCAGGGTAATCCCTATAACAGCGGCATTATTCTCGACAATCGAGGGAACCTACAACTGTACTATCGCAAGCTGCATCCTTGGGTTCCCGTCGAACCTTGGGAGCCGGGAAATTTAGGGATCCCTGTCTGTGATGGCCCGAATGGCTCAAAGATTGCCCTGATCATTTGTCATGATGGCATGTTTCCAGAAATGGCCCGCGAGTGTGCCTACAAAGGGGCCGAGATTATGTTGCGCACTGCCGGATATACTGCCCCCATTCGCCACAGTTGGCAAATTACCAATCAGGCCAATGCCTTTTGCAATTTGATGGTGACGGCCTCGGTGTGTATGTGTGGGTCGGATGGCACGTTTGATTCTATGGGGGAGGGCATGATCTGCAACTTTGATGGCACCCCCCTGGTCATGGGATCCCATCGCCCTGATGAAATCATTACTGGCGAAGTGCGCCCAGATTTGGTGCGGGAAGCTCGCATCCATTGGGGTGTGGAAAACAACATTTATCAATTCGGACACCGTGGCTATGTGGCCGTCAAAGGCGGAGCCCAAGATTGCCCCTACACCTACATGCAGGATTTGGTGAATGGGGCCTATCGCCTGCCCTGGGAAGAGAAAGTGATCCACAAAGATGGCAGCGCCTGTGGATTTCCTCCTGCCACCCGCCTTTACCAGGAATCCTCCCTCACCGAGGCAGCTTATACTGGCTCTACTTGAAGATTTCGTCGATACTAGAGACACTACACCCGCGTAGACTGGGCAGATGAGGAGTTTAAGCAGGCCCTCCAGGAACGGCAGGGATCCTGGCGGCGGGTGGTGGCCACAGCGGCGGCCTTGGGGATCCCGATCCCGGCCATCAGCGCTTCCTTGGCCTACTACGACAGCTACCGTACCGCCAACCTGCCCCAGAACCTCACCCAAGCCCAGCGGGACTTCTTCGGGGCCCACACCTTTGAGCGCATCGACAGGCCGGGCGTCTTTCACCATGAGTGGAATGCCAGTTCGCGTTAGCAATGCCTAGCATGAGGTGTTCTCCAATCGCCTTCCACTCAGGAGAAGAATGGATGGCGAGCAGCCCAGCTCCGGCCAAAACAAGCCTCTAGACCTGTAGGCGAAAGGACTCCGCTCCACTAGCGCATTTGCCGAAGCCTCATGTGGCGATATAGTTGTTTCAGTTTAGGCTGAGACAGACGGGCTACTGAGAAAAACCTTCTGGCCTTCTGTATTCAAGGTTCTGGTTGTGGGTTCAATGTCCTAGGTCGTGTTGATCTTATGTTGAGATAGAGAGAATAATTTATGGAGGAAAGAGGATGAAGTTGGTTTTTTAGATGAAAACAAATGGCAGAAGATATTGGCTTTTTACGGACAGAAGAGAGAGTTAACATTGGGAAAGAAGCAAACTGTAAACAGTTTATTGAAGCAGTTCTTTGGATAGCCCGTTCCGGTGCTCCTTGGCGCTACCTCCCAGAAGGATATGGCAA
>NZ_JANSIG010000064.1:0-17559 GCF_047461975.1 Synechococcus sp. R55.3
CGAGAAGCCTTTACCGCCACCCTGGTTCACGACCTGAAAACTCCCCTCATCGCCTTTGGGCACCTGCTGAGCGCCTTCAAACAGGATCAACAGCTCGATCCGGAGCAACGTCGCGCTCTGCTGGATCGCATCCTGCAGGAAAACCAACACAATCTCTCGCTGGTGCAGAAAATGGTGGAGGCCCACCGCCTGGAGCGGGGAGAGATCGAGCTGCATCCTCGGCCTTGCGATCTGGGATCCCTAGCCAGAAGGGTGGCCGAGCGCATGGGATCCCTGGCCCAAGAACGGGGGATCGACCTGCGAGTGGAAGGGGAAGGGTGGGGCAACGCCGATGAGGCAGAGCTGGAGCGGGCGCTGGTGAATCTGGTGGACAATGCCTTGCGCTATGCACGCCATGCAGTGGTGCTCACTGTCAGCCCCCGCCAGATCCAGGTGCAGGATGATGGCCCCGGCCTACCCGCCCCTCTGGAAGAGTTGGCCCAACCCTATGTGACCCAGCCCATTCACATTGCCGGCCACCACTACCCAACCGGCTCAGGAGGTCTAGGGCTCTACATCGCCAAGCGTATCCTGCAGGCCCATGGAGGGGAATTGCGGTTGGTCGAGACGGGATCCCAAGGGGCTACTCTAGCCCTAGTGTTGCGCTGACCTTCTCTTAGCAGTTCAACCCTGGCAGAGCAAGACAGTGCGAGAAAACGTGCTCAACCGACAGGGCGACCCCGGTACATCAATCGGTACTTCACCTGCGGGGTCAAGTCTTTCTGCCCTGGATCCCCTTCCGCCGTGATGGGTTGTGGAGGGGCGGTGGGGGAGTGCGCGATCGGCTGCGGGGGAGTGGTGGAAGAAGATGTACGGCTGACCTCCCCAGGCCATACGCCCGCTTGCTCCAGAGCCCTGTAGAGTGCCGCCGTGTCAATAGGCAAAAACCACCTGGCAGCCTCGTAAATTCGTTCGAGGGAGTGGAGAATATCGTCGGCCTCTGCCAAGCCGGGGATCACATCTGCTGCCCCCTGATAAATTGCCCAGCGCCGCTCTGCAGGCTCGATGTGGCGACGGGGGTGATGAGTCAGGATCACAGGGATGTTGGGCAGCTTACTTTGGCACTCTCGACAAAAGGCATAGGGGTTAAACAGCCCCGTCGTCATGTCCACCACCATCAGATCCAAATCCAGAGGCTGACTTGCTGCCACCTCCAGCAGATCTTCACGCGGGGAAACCAGCACCACAGAGTGCCCCTGAGACTCCAGCGCCAACTTCCAGAGATGAATTTGCGAGGGCTGGCCCTGAGCTAGCAGTATGGTTTTGCTCACCGTAGATGGAGAGATGTGAGTAGAAGGGAAGGCGAAGGCTTGCACCACTTGATGATCCGTTATACGTCAGAATCTTGTGCAAGGCGCAATGTAGCATCCTTAAGAGGAGCAAATGGTGACCGGATATACAAGTGCTGCTGTTTAGGCCCAACACTCTACAAATTAAATCCGGATCCCCAGCAGCCGACAGCCCATTTCTGGGTGCGGCCTGTCCGACGGCCTCAACGTTTGTCTTGCTCAATTCAATCTGGGATCCCTTCTTTCTCGCTTTCCAATTCAGCTTGCAGGGCCTGCCACTCTTCCGGAGACAGCGAGTGGAGTTTCTCTTGAAGTTGCTGGGTCTCAAAGCTGGCCCACTGAGCCTTCAGGGTCATTTCCCCCCGCAGCACCCGCCTCAGGTAGCCAAAAGTCCACCCCAAGCAAGCCAGCAGGAGCACCACGCTCGATATCTGCTGCGCGGCCCCCGTATCCAAGCCCGCCCAAAGCAGCAGGCCATAGAGGATCCCTCCCCCCAACAGCAGGGCTAAGCCTATAGCAAGAACATCCAATCTGCGCATGGCTCAGTGAACCGACAAACGGCTGACCTTACAGCGACCGGGGCTTGGGCCGGAACGTCATGAAGGGAGCCAAGAGCACCATGCCGGGAAAGAAAAACAAGACCAAGAAAAACATCAACACCTTTTCCCAAGCACTGCCTGAAGTCCAGCGTTTGTCCACGTACAGCAGAGACAACAGAGGCAGCACCAGCAAATAGAGAACAGCCAAACCGGCATAAGTTAACCCAATCAACGATGTAGTAGAAGCCATGTCGAGTGCGCTCCGCAGCTAGACCTATGTCCAACAAATCTAACAGGATTGTAAAGGGATTTGTCAGCTTGGGGGAGTTCGTAACTCAGCCAACTGACCACAAACTGACTACAAGCTGGTGCTGATCGCCCCAACGGGGCAGGTGGCAACACACTGTTCGCACATGACACAGCGGTTGCGAGAGAACTCCAGCTTCCAGTTGGGAGCAGAAATCTTCAGGGCCTCGGTTGGGCAAACTCCCGTACACAATCCGCAATCCACACACAAGTCTGGGTCAATCTGAATTTCCTTGGCCCGTTCTGTCACCTCAATGCCCAAAGACTGCACCCACTCCAAGCCTGCTTCCACCTGGTCGATATCCCCCGACAGCTCCACCACCAAAGTACCCACTTCGTTGGGGGCTACCCTGGCGCGCACGATATTGGCAGCCACATCGAAGTCTTTGGCCAACCGATAGGTGAGAGGCACATTCACCAAATGGCGGGGGAAAATGAGGGTGACTCGTTTGCGCACGGATCTTGAGTGTTTTGAGTGCAGCAACTTCCTTCAGTATGGCAGGCTTGTGAGGTTCAGTTTGGCCGTGAATGCAGCTCACTTCCACCCTCCACAGGACACCCAAGGCGAACCCCACAGCGGTAGGGCGGGGCTTTGAACCCAGTTTTTCGGTGAGCTCAGCTTCTTGGGAAGATCACCAGAGGCAGCGCGTGAGACAACGGCGCCATTATCAGCGTGCCCCTCCCACCAAAAGCCATCTGTGGAAGCCGACCCAGAGCCTGCCACAATAAGATAGAGAGCATCCCCAATCCCTATGGACTCATCTTTTGCTCGGCCCCGCCTCAACTCAGAGCAGTACCGGCAGATGCTGGTGCGGGATGGCGAGCGTCGCTTCCGCGAGTGGCACACGGCCTTCCTCAAGTACCAACGGCAGTTTTTGCAGGAGATGAAGCAACTGCGTCTCCAGGGTTCTTTGCATCGCTGAATGGTTAATGCCCACCGTCCCCACCTTGCACCCGCTGCCAGTCTTTTCCAAGCCCGATCCCTCCCCAGGGCCTACGGCCCGCCAAGACGAAGGGCAAGAAACTTTGGAATTGTTGGAGTGGCCCCGCCTCTGTCAACACTTGGCCACCTTTGCTGCCACACCCTTGGGCCGTCGTGCCTGCCTAGAGCTGGATCCCTGGCAGAGCCGCGCCGATAGCGAAGCCTACCTTGAGCAGACGGAAGAGGCGATCCGCCTCGATCGCACACAGGCGGGGGGCCTTTCCATGGCAGGGATCCACAACCTGCTGCCGGCTTTGGAACGGGCTGAACGGGGGGGGATCCTGAGCGGGGAAGAGCTGGTGCAGATTGCTACAACTCTGGGGGCGGCCCGCCGCATTCGTCGTCTGATCGACGACCACGACCATCTGCCACGCTTGCAAACTTGGGTGAGCACCCTGCGCACCTACCCGGAGCTGGAGCAGGAGATCTTCCGCTGCCTGGAGGAACATGGCGAGGTGCGGGACAGCGCCAGCCCTACCCTTGCGGATCTGCGCCAGCAGCAGCGGCGGCAACGCAGCCAGATCCAGGAGCGCCTGCAACAGTTGATGAGCCAGTACCCCCAGGCGCTGCAGGACAACCTGATCGGCCAGCGGCAGGGACGGTTTGTCCTGATGGTCAAGGCCACCCATCGGGATCTCATCCGCGGCATTGTGCATGACAGCTCTGCCAGTGGGGCCACCCTCTATGTGGAGCCCTACGCCGTGGTGGAACTGGGCAACCGCTGGCGAGAAACCCAAGTTCAGATTCAGGCGGAGGAAGAGCGGATCTTAGCCGCGCTCTCGGCTCAGGTGGCCTCCGTCGCCACCGATCTGGAGCATTTGCAGGGGGTGATGGTGGGGTTGGATGTGGCTCTGGCTCGGGGTCGCTACAGCCTCTGGCTGGACGGCAATCGTCCCCAGTTTGTCTCGGCAGGATTGCGCCTGCGTCAGGCCAAGCACCCCCTGCTGCTCTGGCAATCTCGCGCCGCTGCCCCTTCGGAGGGTCAAGGCTCTGCTGTTGTCCCTATCGACTTCACCCTCTCGGACTCGATTCGGGTCGTAGTCATCACCGGCCCCAACACCGGCGGCAAAACCGTTGCCTTGAAAACCCTGGGGCTGTTGGTGCTCATGGCCAAGGCGGGGATCTTCCTGCCGGCTCAAGATCCGCCCCAACTGCCTTGGTTCGACAGGGTTTACGCCGACATTGGGGACGAACAATCGCTGCAACAAAATCTCTCCACCTTTTCAGGGCACATCCGCCGCATCAGCCGCATGGTACAGGCCCTGCAGTCCACTCCAGAGCCGGCCCTTGTCCTGTTGGATGAGGTGGGGGCGGGCACGGATCCCACCGAAGGCGCTGCCCTGGCGGCTGGGCTGTTGGAGTATCTCTCGGAAAAGGCGCTGCTCACCCTGGCCACCACCCACTACGGCGAGTTGAAGGCCCTGAAATACCAACATCCCTGCTTTGAAAATGCCTCGGTGGAGTTTGATGAGGTCACCCTGGCCCCCACCTATCGCCTTTTGTGGGGGATCCCAGGCCGCTCCAATGCCTTGACCATTGCTCAACGGCTGCAGTTGGATCCAGAGATTCTGCGGCGGGCCCAGCAGCACCTGCAGGGGGAAAGCCAGGTGGATCAGGTGATTGCCGGGCTGGAAGCGCAGCGAGCTCAATTGGAAGAGCGGGCGGCCCAGGTGGGATCCCTGCATCGAGAGCTGGAGAGCCTATATCAACAAATGCAACAGCGTAGCCGCCAAATCGCCGAGCGAGAAGCCCGGCTGGAGCAGAAGCAAAACCAAGAACTGCAAGCCCTGTTGGCTGCTGCCCGTCAGGAAGTGGCTGCCGCCATCCGCAAATTGCAGCAGGGAGAGGATCCCCAACGCATTACTGCCGAGCTGGCGCAAATCCAGCAGCGCTACTCTCCCCCACCGCCGCCTGTGGATATGGAGTTTGTGCCAGAGGTGGGAGATCGGGTGCGGCTGAGAGGCTTGGGGCAGACGGGAGAGGTGATCGCCATCGAAGGAGATGTATATGTAGTGCGCAGCGGCATCCTCAAATTCACAGTGCCACGGGGGCAGTTGGATCCCATTGACGAACACCAGGCCAAGCAGCGCCAACGCCCCAAAGCCCCACCTCCCTCCCCTGCAGCCACAGCTCCCCTGAACCTGCGCACCAGTCAGAACACCCTCGATCTGAGGGGAAAAACCGTTGCCGAGGCCGAGGCCATTTTGGAACAGCACTTTGCCCAAGCTCCCCCCGGCCCTGTCTGGATCATCCACGGCCACGGCACAGGGCGCTTGCGGGCCGGCGTACAAGCTTACTTGCAAAATCACCCCCGCGTTCAGCGTTTTTCAGCCGCTGATCCCCAAGACGGCGGTACTGGAGTGACCGTGGCTCACCTGCAATGAGGCTTACCGGTGCCGGAGGGGACTCAGATCCAGATCAGATCCAAAGCCGAGATAAAGCTCCGGGCCCCAAGGATCCACAGGGTTTCCGAGGGCTATCATCTCCAGACAGCCGTGAGCTCAAGCTTCCCTCCCCCCTTCGGAAGAGAGACTAGGGAGGGTTAAGTTGGCTTTATTGGGTCGGAGACCGAACAAGGGCTGGCGATTGTCTCAAGCCTGACTCTGGAGCACTGCCGCTGCCGAGCTGACGGGCTGGGATCCCCTCTGTTGTCGCCGGCTTCGCCAGAGCCAGTAGCTCCGCAGCAGTTGGCCATCTCCAATGAGCTTCAACATCACCGCCACCGTCGCACCTGTCCAACTGAGAGGCCCAAAGGCGGTGCCTGCTGCTGCCAACAGCGCCAACCCAGAAAGATTTAGCCCCAAGCCTTGCACCCACATCCACAAGATAGTCTCGCGTTCTGACATCTGCCCGCTCCTAGGGGAGAAATAGGATAGCCCTACTGTCCTGAATCTGAGCGGAGACGGGGATGGGGTTGAACCTTGGCACGGCTGCCCAAAGCTGCACACTTGGGGGGGGCGGTACTCCCTAGGGATTGGCTGCTTGACCCATCCACTCCTGCAATCGGGCCAGGGCCAGCCGCTTTTGGGCGGCAGAGCGTACCGTACCCTCCGTGAGCCGATTGAAGCCATGCACCAACCCCTTGCCCCCCAAAGCCACCAGCGTCACCCGATGGGTTTGGCCTGGCTCAAAACGCACCGCATTGCCGGAAGGAATGTTGAGGCGCATGCCAAAGCTGGCGGCGCGATCGAAAACCAGGGCCCGGTTCACCTCGAAAAAGTGAAAATGGGATCCCACCTGAACGGGCCGATCCCCTCGGTTGGTGACCTCTAGCGTCACGGTGGCCCGCCCGACGTTGGCCTGGATGGGATCCTCTGCCAGCAGCAGTTCCCCTGGGATTAGGGCTGGCTCCGCGTTGGCGCCAGGCGTGGTTTTGGATTTGCGGCCAGAGGGCATGGGGACAACCTCCTGAAGTTTTTCGGTCTTTGGAGCATCTGGGGGATCCCTGAAAGCGGGCAGCCCCGACGCTAGCGAATGGGATGGTGCAAGGTAACCAGCTTGGTGCCGTCGGGAAAGGTGGCTTCCACTTGGATTTCGGGGATCATCTCCGGGATCCCGGGCATTACGTCCTCGCGGGTCAGCCACGTCAGCCCCTCGCTCATCAATTGGGCGACCGTTTTCCCTTCCCGCGCCCCCTCCAAAACCGCTGCGCTCAAGTAGGCCACTGCCTCAGGGTAATTGAGTTTGAGGCCCCGCTGCCGCCGATCCCGAGCCAACTGGGCAGCCAGGTAGATCAACAACTTGTCTTTCTCCTGGGGGGATAAGTACACGGGACAACCTCAAAGATACAAAAGGATACAGGGGGGACAGCAGCAGGCCCAGTTGGCCTAGAGTTGACTCAACTTTATATCACCTCTGGGCAAAAAAAGGGGTCTAGGCTAGAGGGGATTTCCCTTTCTCCTGCACAACCCACAGCCTCAACCTCTTTCGGCATTGGGTGTTGCGACTCCCTTCCTGGGCAACCCGTCATGAAAGAGTAACAATAGATGCATACAGATGTATTTAGACGCGAAAGTTTGTCTAGATTCGTATCTCAACCCTGAGTTGGTCTATCCTGGAGCAATTTACCGGCTCTGTTTAGCACTTCCCTTTAGATAGATAGGTGTTGACTGGGTTCTTTTGATCGGCTATGAAACTCGAACTGACTCCCCGCCAGCGGAAGATTCTCTGGGCGACGGTGCGCAGCTACATTGCGACGGCTGAACCTGTCGGTTCCAAAACCTTGGCCCAGTCCTATAACTTTGGGGTGAGCACGGCCACCATTCGTAACGACCTGGCCACCCTTGAGCAGGTGGGGTTACTGTTTCAGCCCCACACCTCTGCGGGTCGGGTTCCCTCCGACTTTGGCTATCGGGTTTATGTCAACGATTTGTTGACCTCCGCCAACAGCGGTGGGATCCCTCACGATGCTCCTCAGCCGGATCCCCATCCCGCTCTGCAACAGTTGATGGATCAGCTTGGCCGTGAGCTGGGAGACGACCTAGACAGCCTCCTGCAAAGGGTAGCTCAGCTTTTGGCCCATCTGAGCGGTTGCATTGCTCTCATCACTCCTCCTCAGGGGCCGGTGGTAGCCATTCATCATGTGCAGTTGGTGTCGGTAGCACCAGGGCGGGTGATGGTGTTGGTGGTAACCGACTCCTATCAAACCCATTCAGCTCTGGTCAGCCCCCCCGACTGGCCCAGCGACTCCCGAGAGGATTTGGAAGATGAATTGCAATTGCTCAGCAACTTTCTCACCCTGAAGCTGCGGGGCAAAACCTTTGCCGAGCTGCAAGATCTGAGCTGGCTGAAACTGGATGAAGAATTTCGTACCTACGGCCATTGGCTGCAGCAACTGCTGCGCTCGGTGGTGCAACGCTGTCTACAGCCCTCTCTGGGGCAGGTGTTCAGTGCCGGTATGGCCGAGTTGATGCGTCAGCCGGAGTTTTCCCAGGCCCGGCAGGTGCAGGCAGTGATGCAGTTGATCGAGGAGGGAGCCAAGCAACTTCAGGGGATGATTGGGCTCCATTTTGCCGATGGGGGTTTGCCCTCTCTGCCGAGCTCAACGGAGATGGATCAGGAGTCGGGACAGTCTGCCCGCAAGACCCCGGTGATCATCTACATTGGCAGCGAGAATCCACTGGAGTCTCTGCACCACTGTACGGTTATCGCCTCCACTTACCACCGTCGCTCAGCTCCTCTGGGTACGGTCACCTTGCTGGGGCCGACCCGAATGGCCTACGAGCGCAGCATTGCTGCTGTGCAGGCGGTGGCCTCTCATCTGACCCGAGCTCTTGCCTAAGGGATCCCATAGCGGCAGGTAGGGTCTGGGTTGTACGTGAGCAATAGCAAGCTGTGGCCAGGCTCTCTCCTCTCCACCTGCGGGTACAGTGCGCCATTCGGCAGCAGCAACTTCTTCACCCTGGCCAGCGACTGCTGGTGGCTTTTTCGGGCGGGCAAGATTCTTTTTGCCTGCTCCAGATCTTGCGGGATTTGCAGCCTCGCTGGGGCTGGCAGATATTTGTTCTGCATTGTGATCACCGCTGGTCGGCAGATGAAACGGAGTGTGCTCGCTTTTTGCAGGGGTGGCTGCAGCAGCAGGGACTGCCTCATGCCGTTGAGACTGCGGATCCCATCCGCCGAGATGAGGCAGGGGCCAGGGCTTGGCGCTACCAACAACTGGACAAATGGGCCCGCATCTGGGATTGCAGCGCCGTGGTGATGGGGCATACGGCCACGGATCGAGCAGAGACGTTTTTGTGGAACTTGTTGCGGGGAACAGGAGCCGCCGGGCTGAGCAGCCTGGATTGGCAGCGTCGCCTGGACGACCGGGATCCCACCTCTGCCCAGGTGGTGCGACCCCTGCTGGGTCTATACCGTTGGGAAACCGAACAATTTTGCCAGCAGCACCAATTGCCGGTCTGGCCGGATCGCAGCAACCAAGATCTGGCCCATTGCCGCAACCGTCTCCGCCTGGAGGTGATGCCCTACTTGAAGCAGCACTTTAATCCGCAACTGGAAGCGGCCCTGAATCGGGCTGCCACGCTGCTCCAAGCAGAACATGAGCTGGTGGTAGCCCAAGCAGCTCAGCTATGGCAGCAGGTGTATGAGCCCGCTTTGCCAGGGCTGCGACGGGATCCCTTGCGGGCTGCCCCCTTGGCTCTGCAGCGGCAGGTGATGTTTCAATTTTTGTCTTTGGTGCTGCCCCACCACCCCACCTTTGACCAGGTAGAAGCCGGGATCCAGCTCTTAAAAGCAGACCGAGGCAGCCGTAGCCCCGATTATCCAGGTGGGCACTGGCTGGAAGTGAAAGGGGATCACTTGGTTTGTTTCCATTAATTTTTCCATTAATTCCACTTCCCCGAAGGGAAGCGACCTAGACATGCCCTAGACATACACCTGTACTTACTCTGGTTTCCATTAATTCCACTTCCCCGAAGGGAAGCGACCCTAAGCGATCTTCGTAAAGTGAATTCGGCTTTAGCGTTTCCATTAATTCCACTTCCCCGAAGGGAAGCGACTGATTCATTAATAGTAAGTATCACCACTGATTGTGGCAATACTTGGATACGATTAGCATCTTATGGTAATAATACAGGCCCGAGTCCATTGGCTACAGCACCTGATATGACCACTGCATTTGTACCTACCCCATCACAATGGGCAACCAAGACAATAGATTTAAGCCCGTATGCTTCTCAAACCGCCGCCAGAATCAGATTCCAATTGCGAAGTGGATGGGGAAATGTTACTTATCTGGATGATATAAACATTAGTGCTGCAACCAATACACCACCAAGCGCTTCTTTTAATGTTTCATCAACTAACATCTGTGCAGGGCAAAGTATTACATTTACCAATACATCTACCAATGCTACTTCCTATAGCTGGTCCTTCCCCGGCGGAACTCCTTCAACAAGTACGGCTGCCAGTCCTACTGTAACATTTAATTCAGCGGGGACATATACTGTAACATTAACAGCTAGCAATTTAAACGGAACAAACACGGCAACAGCCAGTATTGTGGTGAACCCTTTGCCCACACCTACTATAAGTGGTGGCGGTACTATTTGTCAGGGAAGCTCTGTAAATCTTACTGCTTCTGGTGGTAATAGTTTTACTTGGAATACAGGTGCTAATACTGCTTCCATCAATGTAAGCCCTGCATCCACTACTACCTATACCGTTACAGCCACAGCTACTAACGGATGTACAGCAACTGCCACTGCATCGGTTACAGTACTTAACTGTTCTTCGCTGGATGAAGTGATGAATACCTCCAACTTTTTGGTGTATCCCAATCCAGCTACTGATATGATTACCATTGCTCTGCAATTGGCTTCTGCCGAACCGTTGAAAGGAGAACTGATGACAACACTGGGTCAGGTGTTGCAGCAATTTACCATTGCTCCATCTCAGCAGCAAATAACTTTGATCACAGACGGATTGTCTTCTGGAATTTATCTTCTTAGAATATCTGACGGAAAACAAGCGATAACACAACGCATCATGGTTGTAAAATAAATCAGAAAGCCCCGGTTACGGGGCTTTTTTGTTTGTGTTTTCTTACTAGGATTAAGCAATGATAGTCTTTGAAAATTCTTCGCAGAATGTGCGTATCTCATTTCGAACCATACGAAATGCATGCATAATTTCTTCTTCACTTCCGGTTGCTTTGGCAGGATCAGAAAAACTATGATGTATGCGAATGGAATTACCTGGTATGTACGGACAGTTTTCTCTGGCATGATCACATACCGTGATGATGTAATCAAAGGGTATGTTTAAGTATTCATTTACATGGTTGCTGGTATGATGACTGATATCAATTCCATCTTCCTTCATGATTTGTATGGCTCTCGGATTTACGCCATGCATCTCAATACCGGCACTGTAAATATGAGCTTTACCTTGTAACAGATTTTCTAAATAACCATGTACCATTTGACTACGGCAGCTATTACCTGTGCATAAAACCAAGATTTTTTTCATGCTATGAATTTTTTAATTTAATACCTCCAACTGTTAGCGATGGCTACCAACGATAACATAATGGGTACTTCTATGAGTACACCAACCACTGTGGCTAACGACGCACCTGAATTAAGACCAAAAAGTGATATGGCCACGGCAACTGCGAGTTCAAAAAAATTACTGGCACCAATCATCGCAGCCGGTGCACAAACCGGATGTGATAAACGGAGCAATTTTCCACCCAGCCAGGTTATAAAAAATATGAAGTAGGTTTGAATGGTCAGTGGTATGGCTATCAACAAAATGGTGTATGGATGATCCAGTATGTGTTCGCCCTGAAAGGCAAAGAGTAAAACCAGGGTTGAAAGCAATGCTAGTATGGAAACAGGACGAAGTGCCGGAAGAAATTTTTGTTCAAACCAATCCTTTCCTTTTCGTTGAAGCAATATCCGATTGGTCAGATAGCCCGTAGTTAGCGGTATAACAACAAAAACAACCACCGAAGTAATCAGTACTTCATACGGTATCTGTACGTTGGTTACTCCCAGCAGCCATTTTACAATGGGTACAAATGCAACCGGCAGAATAAGATCGTTGACTGAAATTTGTATTAACGTATAATTGGCATCGCCTTTTACCAAATAACTCCACACAAACACCATGGCTGTGCAGGGTGCGGCACCCAGCAGAATGGCGCCTGCCAGGTACTGGTCTGCATCTTCCGGAGTGATCCAGGTAGCATACAGATTTTTAAAGAAAATCCATCCAAACAATGCCATGGTGAAAGGTTTGATCAGCCAGTTTACAGTAACTGTCAGCGCCAGTCCTTTCCAATTTTTTGAAACACCGCCTATCGATGAAAAATCAATCTGTACCATCATCGGGTAGATCATCATCCAAACCAACACCGCTATCGGAATGTTGATGGTATATATCTGCCAGCTTTCAAGCACCGAAACAGAATTCCCCAGTATTTTCCCAAGACCAATGCCTGCAGCAATGCATAGCAAGACCCAAACGGTAAGGTATTTTTCAAAAAACTTCATGGGTTGAAATTTAATTACAGCGTTTCCATTAATTCCACTTCCCCGAAGGGAAGCGACTCGCCCCCCATTATAACCCTTGCCCAGAGGTCTTGTTTTCGGCTGCAATTTCCCCTTGTTTTTCTCCGCCGAGGGGCCTGAAACCCTTGCCCAGAGCGGGATCGACCGGGTCAACGGAAGAATCAGGGTTTGAGGCTTGTCGCCGACCCTGTCGCTAACCATGTTGGTGTAGAAATTAACATGGATCCCTGTGTGGAGGTTGCTGGGGAGCTGCTCCTGAGACGCTGAAGTAGGGGGCCAATGGGGCGAAAAAAGGACTCCGTCCCGCTGGCGCGATGAGAGGCTAGGGAGCAACGACATAGCGATCTTGGGAGAGGCGCTCGTTACCCCGATACACGCTCACCTGCAAATGCTGGGGATCCAGCCGGTGCCGCTCTACACGGATGGGTGGGATCCTCAGGGCGTGGCGGGATCCCCGTCCCAGCACGGACACAATCAGGTTTGGGCCGCGGATCTGAACTCGCAAGCGCACCGGCCAAGGGAAAGGGTTGCGCAGCTTGAGGTCGGCCAAGCCGTACCAAACGGTGGCATCTAAGCCAGGGGGCACCGACTCTACCTGCCGGTAATGGGGGTGCCTCTCCACCACCTCCAGCCCTGCCAACAGAGCAGCATTGTAAAGGCTAGAGGACACCTGACAGATTCCTCCCCCAACCGAATCCAGGGTTTCGGCCACCATAAACACCGGCGCGGGCACATAGCCTCGTTCCAGGCTGCGCGGCCCCACCACTTGGTTGAAGGAAAAAATCACTTCTGCCTGTTCCTGTGAGCGTGTCGCAGGCATGATGTAAACTCCATCCAGGCTTTGGACGGCTCGGCGAATGTTGTGGAGTTGAGAAGGAGTGCGCTCCTGCAAAGAAGTAACGTATTGGCTTAGGGTTGTTGGCGTGGGATCCGTCCACCACAAGGCCAGAAGGGCCAGTAGCGCCCCCACCAGCACAGCTAACCTTTGCAGGCCAACCTTTCCTCTCACCTCACACCTTGCCCGTCAGAAGGGGTTTCAAGGACTCCGTCCGAGTAGCGCGAGCGGGCAGTTGGCGGGAACCGGTCGCGATCAGCAGCTCTTGGGCGCGGGTACCTGCCGGCAACGTGCGGGATGGGCGTAGGGCCACCAGAGCAGAGCCTTGAGCATCCACCTGAAAGTCACCACAGTGGAGGAACTCGCCATTATCCAGCTTGAGCCAGAGGGAGTAGCGCTCCCCCGCCACCGGTTGGGGCAGATCCCGTGCGGCCAAGATAACCTCCTGCCAGTCTCCTGGGCGAAACAGCACATTGGCCGTCCCCGCCTCCCCCTGCAAATGCACCAGACGGGATCCCGGCTGTTGCAGGAGATGAGACAATGCTCGCACCGGCTCTAACTGGGCTAGTTGCAGTGCTTGCCGCAGTCGCCAGTTGTCCAAGCTGAGCAGAACCAAAATTGCCGCCACCAAGCCTCCCAACCAGCGCCACCCCACCCCAAAAGCAGGCAGTGGAGAGTGAAGGGGGACTGCCATCTCCTGCTCGCGTAAGCCGATAGCCCCCACCTCTGCCATCACCTGGTCGCGCAAGCTGGCGGGCGGGAGCACTCCTGGCAATCCGTAGGGCAACAACTCCAAGGTTTCTTGCATAGCTTGCAGTTCGGCCGCCAGCCGAGGGTCTTGGGTTAGGCGTGCCTCTAGAGCACTCACCTGTTCAGGAGATAAGTCCCCCAGCAGATAGCCGGCCAGTTCTTCCCGTTCCTCTGTTAAAGGGGGCGAGGTGGATAAGGACTCCGTCCCGCCGACGCGAAAGGACTCCGTCCCGCCGACGCGAAAGGACTCCGTCCCGCTGACGCGATCAGACATGGCCATCCCGACACCAGAACTCAACTCCAAACCTAGGACTCCGTCCCGCTGACGCGAAAGGACGCGGTCCCGCTAACGCGAGCAGAAACCCAGAAGGGCGCGCAGGGATCCCCGCAATTTGCAGAGAGCTTGGCGAGAGCGGGTCTTAACCGTCCCCAACGGGATCCCCAATTGGCGAGCAATGTCTGCCTGGCTCAACCCTTGGTAATAGAGCAACTCCAGGATCTGCCGTTGGTTTTCGGGCAATTGGCTGAGGGCCGCTTGCACCGCTTGCCGCCGCTCCTCGATGGAAACCTGCTCAAAAGGGAGCGGGATCTTGCTATGGGACTCCGTTCCGTCAACACGAACGGCGCTGAGAAGGGTTTGCCAGCGTTTCAAAAGAAGTTGGTGGCTGCCCTGAGAACGCAGACGGTCAATGGCCCGCGAGCGGGTCAGGATGCACAAAAAACTGCTCAGGGATCCCCGCCGCTCGCGCGACTCGGACGGAGTCCTTGGATCACAGCCAACCTTGCGCCACAGCTCGACAAACACCTCCTGAGTCAGGTCTTCTGCCTCGGCCACGTGGCCCAGGATCTTGAAGGCCAGCCCATAGACCAAGCCGGCATAGCGATCGTAGAGCGCAGCCAGAGCAGCAGGTTGCCCCGCCTTGAGCGCTTCCATCAGCTCCCAATCGGCGCGGGATGACCAATCTCTCACCCGCTCACGCCAGCGGGACGGAGTCCCTGGTTGCTCACCCATGCTACACCCAGTTTCGCCCCACACAACTAGAGGATAAACCTGCCCGATCGCGCCAGCGGGACGGAGTCCTTAAGTCTACCCCCTCAGCCACGACGGGCCGCCCATTCCAGGCTGAGCAAGGCTGTGTTCACCAGCAAGGCCAGGGATCCCACCGCCAGGGATCCGGCCAAGATCTTGTCGTAGCGACCGGCCTGGGCAATGCCATCGAACAGCAGGGTGCCCAGTCCTCCCGCCCCAAACTTGGCGCCCACGGTGGCAATGGCAATGGCCACAATTGCCGCCAGCCGCAGCCCTGCCAAAACAATGGGCAGCATGAGCGGCACCTGCACCTGCCACCACCGTTGCCAGAGGTTCATCCCCATGCCCTTGGCAGCTTCCAGGATGGCAGGCTCGACCGAGCGCAGGCCCACGCAAAAATGGCGCACCAAGATCACCTGCGTGTAGATCACCATCGCCACCACCACCGAGCGGGCATTCAGGCCAAGCCAGGGCACCAACAAAATGATCAAAGCCAGGCTGGGCACTGTGTACAGGATGCTGAGGATCCCCATGACCGGCAGGGCCAACCAGCGCACGTGGTGAACCAGCAGAGCCAGCGGCACCGCCAGCACCACCGCCATGCCCAAGGTCATCCCCACCATCGCCAGATGCTCTTGGGTGAGCTGCCACATCAGGCCGGGGTGGTTGAGGAGATAGCTCACGCGGATCCCCCCTCCAGCATGGCCAAGCTGCGAATGTGATCCAAGGTCAAAACGCCGATGGCCCGCCCGTCCTCCCACACCGTCAGGGCTGCCGCCCCTGTGCGCAACAGCAGGGACAAGGCTTGCCGCAAAGTGGCCTGGGGCCTCACCATCGCTCCCTCTTGGATTTTGTGGTTGTGCGGGATCCCGGCCATCGCCGTTTCCACCCGCAGCACACTCAACTGCCGTACCATGTCATCTGCCCCCAGCAGTTCCCTGACAAAGGGAGTAGCCGGCTGGGTGAGCAGCCGAAAGGGAGTGTCGAACTGCACCACCCGCCCCTTCTGCATCACCAAAATGCGATCCGCCAGGCGCAGCGCCTCTTCCACATCGTGGGAGACGAACAGGATGGTTTTTTTCAATTGCCGTTGCAGGCGCAGGATCTCCTCTTGCAGCTTGCTGCGGGTAATGGCGTCGATGGCCCCAAAGGGCTCGTCCATCAGCAGCAGCCCTGGATCCCCGGCCAGCGCCCGCGCCAGCCCCACCCGCTGCTGTTGTCCACCCGACAGTTGGGCAGGGTAGCGGTTTCTGTACTCATGGGGGGGCAGATTAACCAAGCTGAGCAGCTCGTCCACCCGCTCGCGGATGCGCTCCTTCGCCCATCCCAAAAGTCGCGGCACCACCGCCACATTCTGGGCCACCGTCATGTGGGGAAACAGCCCCGATTGCTGGATAACATAGCCGATCCGCTGCCGCAGAGCCGTGACGGGAAACTGGCGGATATCCCGCCCGTCCAAGCGAATCTGCCCCTGGGTGGGATCCAGTAGGCGATTCACCATTTTCAGAAGGGTGGTTTTGCCGCAGCCAGAAGGCCCCAAAATGACCACCAACTGGCCCGACTCCACGGAAAAACTGCACTCGTCCACAGCCGGCTGGGAACTGTGGGGAAAGCGCAGCGACACCCGCTCGAACTCAACGGTGCTCACCTCAGGGCCTCGTGCAAGGGCAAGATTATTTCTTCAGGATGCCGGCTTCCACCAAGAAAGTTCTGGCCACCTCCGCCGGCTCCTTGCGGTTGCCGCTCACCTCGTAGTTCAACCGCTGCATCACCTCATCCGTCAGCAGAGGGGAGAGGGCATTCAAAGCAGCGGCAATGCTGGGGTTGGCCTCCAGGGTATCCTTGCGCACCACCGGCGCCACCTGGTAGGGGGGGAAAAGCTGCTTGTCATCCTCCAGCAGCACCAGGTCAAAGGCGGCAATTTCCCCATCGGTGCCAAAAGCCACCGCCACATCCGCTTCCCCATTGACCAAGCCCTGGTAGCGCAGGCCGGGATCCACTGCTTTGTAGGCCTTGAGCCGGAAATTACCGTAGACGGCTTGGATCCCGGGTAGTCCATCTTCGCGGGCTTGAAACTCCGGCGGCCCGATCATCACCAGCTCGCCCGCTTTGGCCACCATGTCCGAGATGGTGGCGATGCCCAGCTCAGCCGCTCTAGTTCGGGTCATGGCCAGGGCCTGAGTGTTGTTCATGGGGGCGGGATCCAGCCAAATCAATCGGAACCGGCTCTCGTACTCGCGGGCCACCGTCGCGTACACCTCTGCCGGGTCGCCGCTGGTGGGCAGTTTAAGCACCGTCAGCAGGCCGGTGCCGGTGTACTCTGGGTAGAGATCGATCTCGCCGCTCAGCAGGCCCGCATGAGCTACCGGCGTGCCCCCCAGGTTGAGCTTGCGCTCCACCGTGAACCCTGCCGCCTCCAGGGCCAAGGCATACATTTCCCCCAGAATAAACTGCTCGGTAAAGTCCTTGGAGCCGACGATGATGGGCCTGGCGAGGCCCCTCTGGGGAGCGAGAACAAGAACCGCCAGCCCCGACAGGGCTAGCAGGGCCAAGCGACGAGTGGTTTTCAGCATAGACAAGGTGAGAAGGGATCCCAAACTCAAGATCAAGGGGCCCTGCCAAGAGAGTTCCGGCCTGGGCCAGGAAGTTTTGGCTGTCAAACCACCATTAAACCATTATTTTCCCTGAGCCTTGACATACTCCCCTGCCTAAAGGCAGGGGATTCTGGTTCCTGGTTCTGCGACAGCACTTACCGTGTCAGGTTGCCCCTCC
>NZ_JANSIG010000065.1:0-14007 GCF_047461975.1 Synechococcus sp. R55.3
GCCTTCTCGTAAACCAGCTTGGGATCCCGAATCATGTCGCCGGGATTGGGCTCCAGTTGCTTGGTGGACAGCGAGATCCGTCCCCGCTCCGCATCCAGATCGATGATCATCACCTTCACTTCGTCGTTGACGTTGAAGACGCTGTGGGGCGTATCGACATGATCGTGGGAGATCTCGGAAATGTGCAGCAGGCCGGAGACGCCGCCAATATCGATAAAGGCACCATAGGGCTTGATGCCCCGCACCGTGCCGACCACCACCTCGCCCACTTCCAGCTTGTTCATCTTCCGCTCCACCAAGGCGCGGCGATGGCTCAACACCAGGCGGTTGCGGTCTTCGTCCACCTCCAGAAACTTCAGGGGCAGCTCTTCGCCCACCAGCTCTTCTTTTGGCTTGCGGCTGCTGATGTGGGATCCGGGGATAAAGCCCCGCAGCCCCTCAATCCGCACCAGGGCTCCACCTCGGTTGGTGGCAAAAATGGTTGAGCGAACGGTGGCATCTTCTTTCTGGAGCTGCCGTACCCGTTCCCAGGCCCGCATGTACTCGATGCGACGGATGGAAAGAGTGAGTTGTCCCTCTTCGTTTTCTTCGGTGAGGATAAAAAACTCGCGGGTTTCTCCGGGCTGCAGCATCTCGTGCGGGTCTTCCAGGCGGCTAATCGACATCTCCTGGAGTGGCAGAAAGGCAGCCGTTTTGGCCCCGATATCGATCAAGGCACCGCGTGGCTCCACCGAGAAGACTGTACCCGCCACAATTTCGCCAGGGCTGAAGTGATAGTCGTACTTATCCAGGAGGGCGGCAAAGTCCTCAGTGGTAAAACCTACATCGGCAGCGGTGAATCGACTCATAGGGGTGCAGTAACTGATCAGTTGCGCGGGATAAAGGGTAGAAGGCCAGTTGAGTTTAGCAGAATCCCAGATGAGAGTGCATTCACTCTCCCACTTTCCCACCTGTGGGGGATGTGGCTGGGAAATACCATCGTAGCTTAGAGGAGCGTCTTTTGTGGCAAGTTTTCCGGGGATCTTGCCAAGCTGGAAGATAGAAGATTTGGGAGAAGAACGATTGCACTTTATCGACCAAGCCGAAATTGAAGTGCAAGGGGGGAATGGCGGAGATGGCATCGTTGCCTTCCGCCGTGAAAAGTATGTGCCGGCTGGGGGGCCATCCGGCGGCAATGGAGGGCGGGGCGGCTCAGTGATCCTGGTGGCAGATCCTGGCCTGCAAACTCTGTTGGATTTTCGCTTTCAACCGGTGATCAAAGCGGAACACGGGGCCAAAGGGGGGCCCAACCATCGCAGCGGGGCCAGTGGTGCGGATCGGCTGGTGCGGGTGCCCTGCGGTACTGTGGTGTTCAATGCGGAGACTGGGGAATTGTTGGGCGATCTGGTGGGCAAAGGGGATCAATTGCTGGTAGCCCGTGGGGGCAAAGGCGGCTTGGGCAATGCCCATTTTTTGAGCAACCACAATCGTGCCCCCCGCCAATTTACCAAGGGCGAAGCAGGAGAACGGGTGCGCCTGCGCCTGGAGCTGAAGTTGATCGCCGAGGTGGGCATTGTCGGCCTGCCCAATGCGGGCAAGTCCACTCTGATTTCGGTGGTCTCCTCTGCCCGGCCCAAGATTGCCGACTACCCCTTCACCACGCTGCAGCCCAATTTGGGAGTGGTGCCCCATCCATCGGGAGATGGGGTGGTGTTTGCCGATATCCCGGGGCTGATCGAGGGGGCGCACTTGGGGGTGGGGCTGGGCCACGAGTTTTTGCGCCATGTGGAGCGCACCAGGGTACTGATTCATTTGGTGGATGGCACGGCGGCAGATCCCGTCAGGGATTACCAGATCATTCAGCAGGAGCTACACGCCTATGGCCACGGGCTGATCGACAAACCGCAAATTCTGGTTTTAAACAAGATCGATGTTCTGGATCCCCAGCAGGTTGCCGAGCGCACCCAGAGGCTGTCTGCCGCTGCCGGCACTTCCGTAGTGGCCATTTCTGCAATTGCCAAGCAGGGGCTGGATCCCCTCTTGCAGCGGGTGTGGCAGTGCCTGGGTCGGGGATCCCAACAGTCTGCGGAGTTGGATCTTGTGGGGGCAAAATCCATCCAGTCCTAGGGCAGAAGAATCTTAGAATGGGAAAGCCCCTGCCTTCCCAGAACCCAGAGACGAGTGGCCATGTATATCTCGGCGGAGGATCTGCCACCGGATTTGCGTCAGATTATGTTGGCCGTTGAACAGGCGGCTCAGGCGAGGGCGGGAGCGTGTGTGGAGCTGCTGATGCTCCTGCGGCTGCTGGAGGAGTTGCACCGCGCGATCCTGGAAGGTGCCTTTCGGGAGTCTTTGCCCAATACCCGTCAAGCTCTGTATCGGGTGCTTCAAGATTTGGAAGAAGCGGGCGACTGGCCCTATCTGCCCCGTCTGCACATCCAAGCCCTGATGCAACAACTGAAGGACTGGCCCGAATCTCAGGGATCCCTGCCGGTGTCGGTGCCACCGACCCCCCGCCCTCTTGTGGAAAACCCTTTGGGGGGGAGCTGCTCCGAGTCTTGACCTCTTTCCACCTGCCCGATGGCCGAGTATTTTAAGCTGCATCCTCAACAGCCCCAGACCCGTTCCATCCGGCGGATCGCAGCGGCTTTGCGGGAGGGGGCGGTGATGCTCTACCCCACCGATACGGTTTACGCCATTGGCTGCGACGCGACCCATAAACAAGCAGTGGAGCGGGTACGCCGCATCAAGCACCTCTCCAACGATAAACCCCTCACCTTCTTGTGTCCTTCTCTCTCGCGCATTGCCCAGTATGCCCAGGTCACCGATTCAGCCTATCGACTGATGCGGCGGCTGATCCCCGGCCCGTTTACGTTTCTGTTGCCAGCAACCAAGCTGGTGCCCAAGTTGGTGATGGATCCCAAGCGGAAAACCACCGGCATCCGGGTGCCCGATTCTGCCATTTGTCAGGCTTTGCTGGAAGAGTTGGGCAATCCAATTGTCTCGACCTCTGCCAAGCTGGGGGGGGATCCCGTCGGATCCCTGGGCTTAAGTTTTGGGCAAACCTGGGAATGGGAGAGCGATCCCTGGGATGAGGGTGGGATCTTTGCGGCTGAGGAAATGCGGCAGTTGGAAAAACAGGTGGATCTGGTGCTGGATGACGATGCCCCCCGCCGGGCCAAGGTCTCTACGGTAATCGATTTGACCGGATCCGAGCCGCTGGTGGTGCGGGCCGGGCTAGGGTATGAGCAGGTGGCAGATCTGAACCTGAAACTGGTGGGAGAAGACGGTTAAGGGCAGAGGGATCCCGCGTTCTCTAAAATAGGGTCAGTGCCTTCGGAGTGTGCCCATGTCTGAGGCCCTGGCTCAGCAAAAATCGGCTCTGCTGCACCTACTGGAGGCGACCGACCGGGGCCGGAAAGTTTCCCCTGACCAAAAAGCCCAGATTTTGTCTCAAATTGCCGTCCTAGAAGCGCTCAACCCCACCCCCAAGCCAACATCGGCTCCTGAAGGGTTGGAGGGGAACTGGCTCACCCTATTTACCACGAGCACAGCTCTGCTGCGGCTGGCACAGTTGCCTTTTTTGACCACCGGCGAGATCTACCAGTGTATTCGGGCCAAGGCTGGACGGGTCTTCAACGTGGCGGAGATCCAGGGATCCGGCTGGCTGGGGGCTTGGGTGCCACGGGGAATCTTGGCGGTATCGGCACGCTTTTACCCCGAATCGGAGCGTCGGGTGAGGGTGATTTTCGAGCGATTGGTGTTCGGATCCCAAGCTTTGATGAGCTACGAGATCGAGAGTTTTCTCTATTTGCTCGAGCGGGCTCCGGAGCGGATCCCGGCTATTCAAATCGATATTCGCCGCCGCGAGCCAACGGGCTGGCTGGATATCACCTATTTGGATGAAGATTTGCGGATGGGCCGGGGCAGCGAGGGGAGTGTATTTGTCCTGAAACGGGTGAGTTGAGACTTCGGCTAGCCGGAGGGCTTAGAGGGTTCCGTTTCGGCTATTTTGTGAGATAGGTTTTGGGTTAGGGTGAAGCCTATTTCCTGGAGAACTTGCAAGGCGCGGTAGGACTCCCGCAAAGCTTGCAGCTCTTGCTGAGTTTGCTCCAGTTGCCGGGCTTTTTGCTCCTGTAAGAAGCGCAGCCTTTGATTTTCGGACGCCGTGCGACGCAGAACGTGCTTGAGTTTCTGCTTCTGCTGCTGAAGCCGAGTCCGCCTCACCTCCAACTGCTGCAGTTGGATTTCTTGGAGTTCCAGTTCTATTTTCAGAGTGGCGACCTGCATCTGGAGTTGGCGAAGTTTTTGGTTGAGCTCTGGCTCTGGTGTGGGTTTTGCCGACTCAGGGCTTGGGGAAGAAGGTGATGACAATTCTTGTAGGGGCTGCAACTGTTGGGCCTTGGCCTGCGAAGCTTGATCCTGGTGCTGCTCGCCCTGCAGTCTTACTTGAGTGTGTTCGCTTACTTCGGTTTCAGTTTCCGTCTGCTGCTCAGCTTGATCAAGAATTTGTCGATCGCAGATCTGGGTTTGAGGATCCTCGTCAACCGACTGCAAAGGGAGAGAATCCTCCTCGGGTTGCCGAGGGTTGCCGCCATAATCGGCGGGATCAAAGGGAGACAGAGCCGCTACCAGCGAGGCCCGAAAATCAGTCCAGGAGCCCGACTGCAGACCCATCTGAACCACCCGCCAGGCCCCATAGGAGGCCCCAGCGGCAGCCAGGATCCCAGGGATCCCGGCCAAGGATAAGGAAACCCTGGGCAGGGTTGGCAGGATCTGATCCAACAGCCCCACCACCAGAGCGAAGACGAAAATCCCGCTCCCCGCAGCAGCGGCACCCGAGACCCAAGAGGAGCGGGAAAACATCGTCATTGGCTTTTCGTTATCACAATCGCTAGAGCGGGAAAACCAGGTTCAAAAATGGCCTGTCTGCACTCAGTTTATCCCGCCAGCAGCCTCTGTTTCCCTCTCAGGGCACCTGCCAAGCCCGTTGGTGGTAGCCCTCTAATTGGGCCCAGGGATCCCCAGCCGCTGCGTGGGTATGGCCGTGGTCGTGGTGAGGGTGGGAATGAGGATGGTGATGGGATCCGTGCCCGTGATGGTGGTGATGATGCTCGTGAGGATGGTGATGGGTATGCCCAGCTCTGACCTCTGCGCTCACGGCCAGGCGAAACTTGCACAGGTGGCAGTTCATTTGGGTTTGGCCCTGTAGGGCTTCCTGCTCCAGTTGCTGCAGGCTGTGCAGCACCGTGTCCACAAGGCCCAATTCCGGCAGCATGAGCCAGTCGATTTCCGACTGTCGTTGTCGTTGTTGTTCCACTGCCGCCTCAATTTTTTTCACCAGCACTCCGGTAAACAGGAAGTAGGGCAGCACGATCACCCGGCGCGGATGCCAGGACAAGGCCCGCTCCAATCCCACGGGCAGGCGGGGATGGGTAATGCCGATAAAGCAAGTTTCCACAGCGGCAAACCCAGATCCTTCCCAAAGCAACCGGGCCAGTTTACAGGCTTCGGCATTGGCCTCGGGATCGCTGGAGCCGCGACCCACAAACAGGAGCACGGTTTCTGCTTCTGGGATCCGCCGCGGTTGGGCGGCCATCAAAGCGGCCAATCGGTCTCGCAGCAGTTGCAGGATCTCGATGCGGATCCCCAGCGGCCCACCGTAACGAATGCGCAACTGGGGATAGAGGGCCTGCAGGCGATCCAATTCCATCGTCACATCGAACTTGTTGTGGCGGGCCCCAAACAACAGCAGCGGCAGGACCACAATCTCTTGCCACCCTTGGGCCAAGCACTGCTCTACCCCCTGGGCAATGGTTGGCTGGGTCAGCTCCAGAAAACAAGGGATCACCGGTCGATGGGGAGTGAGGGATTGGTAGACTTGGGCCAACTCCAGAAAGGCTTGCCGCCCTTCAGGGTCGCGGGATCCGTGGCCGATAAGCAATAGGGGCAATGAAGGAGAAGCAAGCTGCCCAACCGAAAGGGGAGGGGAAACACTGAGGGTATTCAACACAAAAAACTCCGTTCCTTGTGAATCGCAAGGGGTACAGGACAACGGCAGGTGGGTGTTCTGGCTGAGGGAGGGATCCCATCACAGTTGCGTCACAGTGGCGGACTTGCACCGCGCTTTCCCCAGTCTGCCTGAGCTTTTTAGGTTAGCTTGCCTCTTGCCATTCACCAAGCTCCCGGGGGGGATGTTCTTGTCTGCCAGAAGATAGCCCCGAGACATGAGCGGTACGGCAGACTCATGCTCAAAGGGCAGCAAAACTGTTGCCGCGCTAATCCCCCTTGCCCCTGGGAGAGGGCCTAACGCCGGCCCGCTGGTTTGGGGGGCTGAAAGTGTCGCAGGCGCAGGGCATTGGCGACCACCGAAATGGAACTCAGGGCCATTGCCGCCCCGGCCAGCATGGGGTTGAGCAGCCAGCCTGTGAAGGGATAGAGCGCCCCAGCAGCAATCGGGATCCCGAGCGTGTTGTAGATAAAGGCGAAGAAGAGGTTTTGGCGGATGTTGTTGAGGGTAGCCCGGCTGAGTTGAATGGCTGTGGCGACTCCCCGCAGATCCCCCGACATGAGGGTTATATCGCTGGCGGCCATCGCCACATCCGTACCCGTACCGATGGCGATCCCCACATCGGCTTCTGCCAGAGCCGGAGCATCGTTAATGCCATCTCCCACCATCGCCACCCGGTGTCGAGGTTGTCTTAGGCTGCGTATGTAAGCTGCCTTCTGATCCGGACGGACTTGGGCAATTACCCGCTGAATGCCTGCTTGCCGAGCAACCGCTTGGGCCGTGGTGGGGTTATCCCCGGTTAGCAGGATCACCTCTAGGCCCATCTGTTGCAGGTGTTGCACTGCCTCAGGAGAGGTGGGTTTGAGCGGATCGGCAATGGCCAACAGCCCCACCAGACTCTGGGATTGCGCTACGCCGATCACCGTTTTGCCCTGGCTTTCCCAGGTCTGAACCCGCTCTGACCAAGAGGGATCCCAAGGGATCCCCATCTCCTGTAGCCAGCTCAGCCGACCGATGCGAATCCACTGATCTTCCACCCAAGCCTCTGCCCCACTGCCTACCCTTGCCTGAAAGTGCCAGGCAGGAGGGATCACAATTTTTTCGGCTTCGGCTTTCTGCACCACCGCCTGGGCCAAAGGGTGTTCCGAGTGCCGCTCCACTGCCGCTGCCAGGCGCAACACCGTCAGGGGAGAGGAGCCATTAGCCCAAATATCGGTGACGGTAGGGCGACCTTCAGTCAGGGTGCCAGTTTTGTCCAAGACCACCGTGCGCAAGTGGTGGGCCAATTCCAGGCTGTCGGCACTTTTCACCAGGATCCCCAATTCTGCCCCTCGTCCCGTGGCCACCAGGATCGAGGTGGGGGTCGCCAACCCCAGCGCGCAAGGGCAGGCGATGATCAGCACCCCAATTGTGTTCACCAAGGCCAGTGTCGGGTTATCGGCCAGCACCCACCAGAGCACAAAAGTTAGAACTGCCACCCCAATCACCGCCGGCACAAACCAGGAGGTGACCCGATCCGCCAACTGTTGAATCGGAGCTTTGGATCCCTGGGCTTCCTGCACCAGGCGCACGATCTGGGCCAGAACCGTGTCTTTGCCCACCCGCCGCGCCTCCATCACAAAGCTGCCCGTCTGATTCAGCGTTGCCCCAATCACCTCATCCCCCGCCGACTTGAGTACAGGCAGGCTCTCGCCGGTCACCATGGACTCGTCGAGGGTGGAGGATCCCTCTAGAATGACCCCATCCACCGGCACCTTCTCTCCGGGGCGCACTCGGATCCGATCCCCCACCTGCACTTCCCGAATCGGAATATCCTGCTCCACCCCATGGCGAATTACCCTTGCCGTTTTCGGTTGCAGCCCGATCAGCTTGCGAATGGCTTCGGAGGTTTGCCCCTTAGCCCGTTGCTCCATCCACTTGCCCACCAGAATCAGGGTGGTGACCACCGCCGACACCTCATAATAGACATCCGGGTGCAGTCCTTGCCGGTGAAAATAGTCGGGGAAAACCGTTGGGAAAACAGAATAGAAAAAAGCCGCGCTCGTCCCCAAGGCCACCAGCGTGTTCATATCCGCTGAACGCCGTTGCCAAGCAGCCCAGGCTCCCCGGTAAAAATGCCTGCCCACCCAAAACTGCACCGGAGCCGTCAGCAGCAACTGCAACCCAGGATTGTGCAGCCACATGGGAAAGCCCGGGATTTCCATTCCCAGCATCATCGGCAGGGATCCGATCACCAGCACCGTGCTGATGCCCACCCCCATCGCCACCTTCAGCTTCAATTCCCGTTCTGCGGCCCGTTGGGCGATCCGCTCTGGGTCTGTCGGATCGTCCAGTTGCCAATCCTCCTGGATAAGGCGCGCCCGATACCCCGCCCGCTCCACCGCCCGAATCAGCGCCTGCGGATCCACCAGCCGGGGATCCCCTTTGACGGTGGCCTGCTCACTGGCAAAATTCACGGATCCGGAGGATACTCCCTGCACCTGAGTGAGGGCCTGTTCGATGCTGCGGGCGCAGGAGGCACAGCTCATCCCTTGCAGGGCCAACTGCCAAGTGCCCTCAGGAGAAGGCGCAGAGGCCGATAGTGCACCCGATGACCCTTTATGGGCAGACATGGCAACACCTTGTTGATGAAACGACAGCTACTCTCCACCCTGGGCAGGGCGAAGGCAGCCATCTGTACAGAAATTCAAAACAGACGCCCGACCGTTCCCGGCCCAAAATTGACTAGGCCGGGGGATATCCCACCTGGGTGAGGGCCTGCCGCAAATCGCTCACAGACCGCCCAGAAGTAATCCGCACCTGTTTGGTTTTGGGATCCCCTTCCACCTGGGCCTGGGGATCCAGTTGCCGCACCGCTTGCGCAATGGTGTCCACGCAAGCCGCACAGGCCAGCTTGGGCACTGTCAAAACAACCTGCATCTTGGGAAACCTCCCCAACCCAATGCCACTGAAAGGATGCTAAACCTTACAGTGGACTGGAAGGTCAAGGGGGAGTCTGAGGCTCGTCCATATTCCAGCGGTAGTCCACCTGATAGCCCCGCTGTCGCCAGTCTTCTTCCAGTTGCACCTGTTGGGTGAGGGCTTTGCGCAGAGAGTTGATCAGCTCTTGTGTGCGGGCTCGGTTGCCGAAATCCTGTTCTTCCACTGCCGGAAAGGTTTGCCGCTCCAATACCCGCAGCAGAAATTCGTAGTGGATGTGAGCCGGCACAGGAATACGTTTCATCGGTCTGAGCAATCCTTAGAGATCCATTGTTCTTAACAGAGATCCATATGATGGAGGGTTCTCATTCACTGAGATGACAACAGGTGGCGCACAGCTTGGCCGGGATCCGGCTGTCTCACCAGAGCTTCCCCCACGAGCACAGAGCGCACCCCCCAGGCCCGCAACTGCTGCAAATCGGCAGGGGTATGGATGCCGGACTCGCTGACAATGGGCAGCTCGCCGAGGAGATCCGAGTGGGCGGCCAACAGGTCGCGCGTTGTGTTTAAGTCCACCGCAAAGGTTCTCAGATCGCGATTGTTGATGCCAATGAGCACCTGCCCTCTGGACTCTTGCAGTTGGGGCAAACGCAGCACCCGCTGCAACTCTTGGGAGGTGTGCACCTCCAGCAGAGCCGCCATGCCCAATTGCCGAATCAGCTTGAGAAAGTAGCCCAAATCCGCATCGGAGAGAATGGCGGCAATCAAGAGCACTGCATCCGCCCCCAAGGCGCGGGCCCAGAGGATTTGGTAGGGGTAGAGAATGAACTCCTTGCACAGGATGGGGATCCCTGCCGCTTGACGGATCTGCCGCAGATACTCGCCACTGCCCTGAAAGAACCGCTCATCCGTCAGCACCGAGAGACAACTGGCCCCACCGGCCTCATAGCTCTGGGCAATGGCCACCGGGTCAAAGGGATCCCGGAGAACGCCGCGGCTGGGGGAGGCTTTTTTGACCTCGGCAATCAAGGAAACAGGGTGAGGAGACTGGGTAAGAGCCGCCACAAAATCCCGCACCGGCGGGGCTTGATCCAGTTGCCGTTGCAATTGCTTCAGGGGAAGCTGCTCCCGTTGGCGCTCCACCTCCTGTTCTTTGTGCCAGACGATCTCTTCCAAAATGTGGCGCGGCTTGGCTTCCGGCGCTGTTGTCTGGTACACCTGAGAGGCTACGACCACCGGCGGGGCAGGAGAACGCCGACGAATAGAAAGCGGCTCACCTTGCAGCTCCATACAAACCCTGAGCAGAACCCTACACCACACCCTAGACTACCTTAGTGCTCCGCCACCGGTTTGAATAGCTACCCCGGACATCCCCAAAACTCATCTGGCGAAGGTGCTTTTTTTAGCCTATGGTTGAGTCTAGAGCGGTAAGGTATAGAGTCTGATGCCATCTTTTGCGCCTTGGGGAGCCCTACTCCGGCAGCCGTTCATTGTTCCCCAGCCAGGGGCGAGGGCTCGGTGGGGTTAGGGTTTGGGATTGGCGTTGTCCATGCTGTTTTGAAGGAGTTCAGGCGTGCTGTACCTGGCAGAGCTATCCAAGCCGATTGGGTTTGCTAAGTCGTCTCTACAATTGCTGGCCAAGCAGCAGCAGGACAATACCTGGGTGGCCGTGAACGAAGAATCGATTACCCTGGAAGGCCGCATTGCCCAGGAGGCCGGGCGTTTCAAGGATGGGTCGCTGGTGCTGGCGGAAATCTCCGGCAGCCGTCAGGTCGCCCGCATCAGCGAAGCTGCTCGCCAACTGGTGACTTACCTGCAAAACTTCAGCCAACTTCAGCTCAAAGCCCGCAGCCAGGAAGAGGAGATCGAGGTTTGGAAACAGTCCCTCACCTTTCAGGCCCATGAGCTTAAACGCCGCGAGATGGATCTGGCAGCCCAAGAAGAAGAGGTGCAGCGGCTGTACGAGCAATACAAAGCCGTAGAGGAAGATCGCAAACTCCTGGACAGCCTCAAAGAGGAGCTGGCAGCCCAGCAAGCTTACTTGGCCGAACAACAGCGGCTGATCGGAGAACAGCGGGAAGCTCTGAATCGACAGCGGCAAGAGTTGGAAGCTCAATTGCAAGAAGCTCGCTCCAGCCGATTGGGGGAAGCAGAAGCAGCGCAGCTACAGGCTTTGGTGCAGCAGCTCCAGGAGACTCTACATCCGGCTGGGGATCCCTTGGCGCTTCTGCAGAGCTTGAAAAGCCACATTCAGCAGCAGCAGGAGCACTTGAATCAACAGATTGCCCAACTGGAAGCAGAACGTCAGCAGGCCCAGATCCGGCAAGACGAGCTGGATCGGGACTACCGCGCTTGGCAAGAACGCCGCGCCGCTTGGTGGGGATCCCGACAATCCCTGGAGCACAGCCAAGCAGAATGGCAAACTCGGCAGGGATCCCTGCGAGCCTATCAAGAACAACTGCAACAGATCACCCGCCACCTGCATTTGCAGGAAACTCTCCAGCAACAGACGTATCGCCTGGTTCAAGAGTACGACTTCATCATCGCCCATCACGACGGCAGGGCAGGATCCGCGGATCCTCCCATCTCGGTCGAGGAGCTGGCGGCTTTGGTCAGCCAACTGCGCCGGGATTACGAGCAGCGGGCGGCCCAAGTTAGCCAGCAGCGGGCCGAGCTGGAGCAAAATCGCCAAGCCCTACGGGAGCTGCAAGAGCGTTTGGCCACTGCCTCTCCCGAAGAGCGGTTCGATATCGAAATGGATATTGACTACGCTCAGTCTGCTTGCAGCGCCCTCGAAGAAGCTCTGCTGCCTCAGGAGAAAAACCTACAGCGGGAATACGAAGAGTTGACCCGCCAAGAGGCCCGCCTCAGCCAGCTTCAAGGGCAGGCCGCTGCCGCCCCTACCTTGGTCGATATTGGCCCGATTCTGGATCAGATCGGCAGCCAAAAACAGGATCTCCTTCAAGAAAAAGGTCGCTTGCAGAGCCTCATCCAACAATTGGATTCTTCTTTACCTTCTCAACAAGAGCAGCTTGCCCGCCAACGGCAAGAGTTGGAGCAGCAGTGGCAACACCTGGAGCAAGAGGAGGGATCCCTGCGGGCGCGCGCCCAGGCCATGGCAGAAACCTGGGGTCGCCTGAATCACCTGCAGGCCACCCTCTACCCAGAGCGGGATCGGTGGGCAGCGTTGGCAGGAGAATTGGCGCAGTTGGAGACGGAGCTGGGCCAACACCAGGCCAGAAACTCCACTGCACACGCCCACGTCCAACAGGTACGCTCTCTCTTGGCTGCCCTCACGCAGGCGTGAGGAAGTCCACGTTTCCTATGCAGGGTGGGGAAGAAGCAGCGCAAACGGATCCCTTCGGGCTCGGTGCGGAACCTACGGCCTTGATTGAGGAAAACAAATCTGTTGACATACCCCCCGCTCTAGAGGGCAAGGATTCTGGTTTCTGGTTCTACGACAGCACTTACGAGGAACTGCGTAGCGGTAGGGCGGGGCTTTAGATCCAGTTTTTTGGTACAATTCGGTAGCATCCTGCAGCCATTAAGGCTCCCAATTTTCCGGCAGGGGGACTGCAGAGGTCGCTGCGCTTTCCCTGACGCTTGACTTGCAGTTGCCGAGGATATTCCAGTGTGAGGTCAGCTTGTGCGAATTGCGGTTGATGCGATGGGGGGCGACTACGCTCCCGAAGAGATCATCAAGGGCGCCTTGCTGGCCCATCGGCATCTGCGGGTCGGGATTGCGCTGGTCGGTCGTCCAGAGTCCCTCAAGCCCTTTTTGCCTCAGCCCTTGCCTGCTGGGATCACCATCGTGCCTGCCGAGGACGATGTGGGCATGGCGGAAGAGCCGTTGATGGTACGCAAAAAGCCCAAAGCCTCCATCAACGTCTCAATGCAACAGGTGCGCTCCAACCAAGCCGATGCTGTGGTGGCCGCCGGGAATACCGGAGCAGCGATGGCTGCGGCCTACCTTCATTTGGGCCGGCTGGCAGGGATCGATCGCCCGGCCATTGGTGCTCTTCTGCCCACTTTAAGAGGCAAGCCGGTGTTGCTTTTGGATGTGGGAGCCAATGTAGATTGCCGGCCCCGCTTTTTGGAGCAGTTTGCCCGTATGGGATCCCTCTACTGCCAGTGTGTACTGGGGGTCGAGCGTCCGCGGGTGGGCCTGCTCAACATCGGCGAGGAGCCCAACAAGGGAAACGATTTGGCTCTGGCCACCCACCAGCGCCTGGCCCAATTGCCAGGGATCCATTTTGCCGGCAATGCCGAGGGGCGGGATGTGCTGACCGGGGAGTTTGATGTGGTGGTGTGCGACGGCTTTGTGGGCAATGCCCTCCTCAAGTTTGCCGAGAGCGTCGGACAGGTGATCACCCAGGTGCTGCGGGAGGAGCTGCCCCGCGGTTGGCGCGGCAAGTTGGGCTGCTGGCTGCTCCGACCCAACCTAAAACAGGTGAAGCGGCGGATGGACTACGTGGAGTATGGCGGCGCTTTGCTGCTCGGAGTCAACGGCATCTGCGTGATTACCCACGGCAGCTCCAAGGCGGCGATGGTTTACCATGCCATTCGTTTGGCCAAAGAAGCGGCGGAGCAAAAAATCCTGCAGCGACTGCAGGCGGAGATGGCCGATCCTCGCGAGTCTAATCCCAGCTCTGAACGGCCTTTAAGGACTCCGTCCCGCTGTCGCGAACAGTCCGCCTCTGACTCCGTCCCGCTGTCGCGATCAGAGGTGCTGCCTCTGCGGCCCTTGGATTGCGTGGAAGGGTAGTGTCCATGCCCAGCAATGGCCTCCCGACCGTGCGGCTGGTGGGGGTGGGGGCTGCCCTGCCGGATCCCTGCTTGAGCAACGACGACCTCAGCCAGATCGTCGAAACTTCCGACGAATGGATCTGGCCCCGCACCGGCATTCGTCAGCGGCGCATTCTCCCCCCCCATCTGAGTTTGGTGGACTTGGCGGCTCAAGCGGCGAAGGCTGCTCTGGATCGGGCTGGGATCCCGCCACAAGATCTGGATTTGATCCTGCTGGCCACTTCCACCGGCGTCGATCGGTTTGGCTCGGCCCCTCAGGTGCAGGCAGCTCTGGGAGCAACGCGGGCGGTGGC
>NZ_JANSIG010000065.1:14107-17476 GCF_047461975.1 Synechococcus sp. R55.3
GCCACTTCCACCGGCGTCGATCGGTTTGGCTCGGCCCCTCAGGTGCAGGCAGCTCTGGGAGCAACGCGGGCGGTGGCCTTTGATCTGACGGCAGCCTGCACAGGCTTTGTCTTTGCGGTGGCCACGGCAGCACAGTTTTTGCAAACCGGGCTGTATCGGCGGGCCTTGGTGGTGGCGGCGGATGTGCTCTCCCGCACGGTGGACTGGGCGGATCGCACCACCTGTGTCTTGTTTGGAGATGGGGCTGGGGCAGTGGTTCTGGAGGCGGGGGAAACCGGCGGGATCCTCAGCATTGAGCTGCGCAGCGATGGCAGTGGCAGCCAGCTACTCAGCTTGTCCATGGCTACAGAGGCCAAGCCCCTGGTGGGATCCCTGCAGGTGGGGCAATACCGCTGCTGCCCCATCGCCATGAATGGCCGCGAGGTCTACAAGTTCGCCGTCCAGGCGGTGCCGGAGGTTATCGAGAAGGCTCTCTTCCGGGCCGGGATCCCGGCGGAGGCGGTGCAGGGGTATTTTATTCATCAGGCCAACCAGCGCATTCTCGATGCGGTAGCCAAGCGTTTGCAACTGGATCCGCAGCGGGTGGCCAGCGTCCTAGAGTATTACGGCAACACCTCGGGCGCTTCGGTGCCAATTGCCTTGGCCACTTGGATCGAGCAGGGACGCTTTGGCGCCGGCGATCTGGGGGTAATGGCAGGCTTTGGTGCCGGCCTCACCTGGGGGGCGATTGTGTTTCGTTGGGGGAAGTGAATTGATGACCGTTGCCTGGATCTATCCCGGCCAGGGATCCCAAGCGGTGGGCATGGGAAGGGACTTGCGGAACTGGCAGGGAGCAGCCCAGAAGTTGGCTTTGGCCCGTGAGATGTTGGGATGGGATCCCTTAGCTCTGTCGGAAGACCAGATCCACCAGACCGGCTACACGCAACCGGCTTTGTTCACCGTATCGGCCCTGTTGACAGACTATCTCTACGCCCAGGGTCAGGCTCCTGCCTGCACTGCCGGCCACAGCCTGGGAGAATACAGCGCCCTCTATGCTGCCGGCGTGTTTGATTTCGAGACCGGCCTGCGGCTGGTGGCGCTGCGGGGCCAACTGATGGAAGCTGCAGGGGATCCTCCAGGCCACATGGCAGCGGTGATGGGGTTTGACCGCGACAAGCTAGAGCATCTGTGCCAGATGATCCCCGATGTCACCCTTGCCAACGACAACAGCCCGGATCAGGTGGTGATCAGCGGCTCAGTGGAGGGGGTGCAAGCCGTCTGTGAGCAGTTGCAGGCCAAGCGCACCGTTCCCCTCAAGGTAAGTGGCGCCTTTCACTCGCCCTTTATGAAGGCTGCTGCCGAGGAGTTTGCCCACACCTTGCGCGCTGTTGACTTTCAGCCGCCGCGAGTGCCCGTCTACAGCAACTGCACTGCCACCGCCAGCCGGGATCCGCAAGCCCTTAAGCAGGCGCTGCTGGCCCAGATGACTGCCCCTGTCCGCTGGCGAGAGACGGTGCTGCACATGGCTGCCGACGGCATCCAAGAGGTGTGGGAAATCGGCCCCGGAAATGTTCTGACGGGCTTGGTGAAGCGAACGGTGCCGGCCCTGGCGCGGCGCACTGTCAGCAGCCTCAGCAGTTAGTGGATCTGTTTTTAACGGGAAAGAGCTCTGTCCCGCTAACGCGACCGGGATCCCTCCGGGTGGGATCCAACCGGCAGGCGACCCCGGGCCGGAATCTGTCCCAACAACACCTGCAGCAACGCCTGTAGAGAGACGGGGGTAGTGCCGTAGCAGGCCAAGTAAACCGGGATCTGGGGCAGGGCAAAGGCATCGTAGGGGGATCCCAAGGCCAACCCAATCACCTTTTCCGGCGGAAGGGATCCCAGCAGCAACCTCTGCGCCGGATGCCGCCACGTCTCCAGGGATCCCACCAGCACCTGCGCAGCCCTTTGAGCCCCTTCTTGGGCAATCCGCTGCTGTTCGGGGGTGGGATCCAGAGGGATGGAGAACACTTGGGCAGCGGGACAGGCTTTTTGCAGCAGCTCCCCCAACAAAGGTACAGGGGTGATAAGCAGCGGGTCAGGGGCCAAGGGAGGCAGGGATCCCCGTACCAGGGTGATGCTGTCTTGGGCGATTTGGCGGGCCAGCGCCTGGTGGCTTTCCAGGGTGGAAGGGGGGAAAGGGGGGCAGGGGGATCCCAGCCTGTAGCGCCGCTTCAAGGCCAAAATCCGCTCCACCGACTGATCCAACTGTTCAACCGACAAGCGCCCGGCGCGAAACTCCCGCAGCAGATGGGCATAAGCTTCTTTTTGGATGGCCGGGGTAAAGCCGGGATCTGCCCCAAACAGCAGCACATCGGCCCCTGCCCTAAAGGCCAGTTCTGCCGCTTCGGGAATGCCGTAGGTGCGGGCAATGGCCCCCATGGTCAGGGAATCTGTCAGGACGAGACCCTGGAAACCCAGCCTCTGCCGCAGCCAGCCCGACACCACCTCAGGGGCCAGCGTTGCCGGTCGCACGGATCCCAGAGCCGGCATCACCACATGCGCCGTCATCATCGCCTCTGCCCCTGCCCGGATCAAAGCCTGAAACGGGCGCAATTCCGTGGTTTGTAGCGCCTCCAGGGGGCGATCCACCCGCGGCAACCCCAGGTGGGAATCCATATCGGTGTCCCCATGGCCGGGAAAATGTTTGGGCGTACAGAGGATCCCGGCTTGCCGATAGCCGCGCCACAGGGCGAGGCCGTAATCTGTCACCTGTTTCGGGTCTGACCCAAAGGCTCGGATGCCGATGATGGGGTTGTGGGGGTTGCTGTTCACGTCCACAACAGGGGCGAAGTTGAGGTTAAACCCCAAACTTTTCAGCTCCGTTCCCACCGCACGGGCCATAGCTTCTGCCTTTGCCAGGGATCCCGCTGCTGCCACTGCCATGGCGCTGGGGAACACCGTCACCCCCTCGGTAAGGCGCACCACCGGCCCCCCCTCTTGATCAATGGCTATCCACAGGGGGACAAGGGCTTGTGCCTGAGCCGCGGCAATGAGCTGGGCCACCTGAGGCAACGTTTGAATGTTGCCGGCAATCGAATAGAAGATCAGCCCGCCCACGTGGTAGTCCCGGATCATCTCCTCGAGAGCGGAGGAAAACTCAGCTCCCTCAAAATAAACCAGAAACAGTTGCCCCACTTTCTCCTCAAGGCTCCAAGCCCTGGGATCCACTGCGGCAGCGGGACGGGGTCCTATCGAGCATGTCAAAGCAGATGTCCTTGGGCGTCGCTGCCAAGAAAGCCGGTCAGGATGAGCCTGAGGCTAGCATACCCTGAAGTGGCTCTTGCAGGTTTAGAGTGGCGATTGACTTGTAGTTGTGGCCATACTGGAGGGATGGCGTAAAGAACT
>NZ_JANSIG010000066.1:0-17359 GCF_047461975.1 Synechococcus sp. R55.3
GGAGATGTGTATAAGACCCAGCCGCGACCCCGACTGCGGCACCGCCACCTTCCACGCCTGCCCCCAGACCTACTCCAACCCAGACTCCACCGCCCGTGGCGGCTGCTCCCTCCCCAAGGCCCACTCCCCCGCCGACTGCGGAGCCCTTGCCCATACAGCCAAGCGAGCGGGTTTCGGATCCCAGCCAATTGGCTCCCGTTCCGCCCGCTCCGCAACCGGTGACAGAGGTTCTTCCCGCCCAGCGGCCCTCTGACTCTTCCCAGTTGGGGCCTCCGGTCAGTGCCTCTGCTCCCAGCAATGGAGCCGGGATCCAGGGCAGTGGAGCTAGTGGATTGGCCAACCCCACCCAATCCGCTCCCAATCCCCCCAGTGTGGCAGCGCGGGCCGATGTGGATTGGGGCCCCTGGCTGGCCGCTTTGCAGCGGAAAGTGGAGCAAAATTGGATCCCTGGACAGACCGGCACCTCGCGTCGCACGGTGGTGATTTTTACGGTGGGTCGAGCTGGCGATCTGCAGAGCATTCGCCTGGGGCGCACGTCTGGCAGCCAACAAACCGATGATGCGGCGCTGACGGCTATCCAGAGGGCAGCCCCCTTCCTGCCCCTGCCTGAGGCTTATGAGGGCAACTCGGTGACGATTAATTTCACCTTTGATATCAACGTGCTGGGCCAGTTGACTGTAGGGGGATCCGCCAACTGAGGAGGGGATCCCTGCGAAACCCAAAAGACGGCGGCCTGGCAAGAGCCTACAGGGATCCCACAGGAGTTGGGGTGGCGGGCCCAGAGGCAACGCGGCTTATGCGACGCAAGCCCGGCAAGCCGGCATCCACCACCACCACACTGCCATCCGGTAAGACTGCCAAGCCGGCAGGTTGATCGAACCGGGCCACCGAGGTGGGGCCATCCTGCCAGCCGGGCTGATTCTGTCCGGCCAAGGTGGAAACTTGTCCCCCAGGCTGAAGACGACGAATGCGATGGTTGTCTCGGTCTGCCACCCAGAGGTTGCCTGCCGCATCGAAGGCCAGCCCGCCGAGGAAGCGAAAGCGAGATTCCGCCAGGGGGCCATCTCGGTAGCCTGCTTCGAGGTTTGATAGGGTGCTCAGTTGTCCGGCGGGGGATAACCTGCGCAGGCGATGCTGATCGGCAATCCAAAGGTGCCCATTTCTGTCCACAGCCAAGGCGGTGGGCTGCAGAAGCTGGGCCTGTTCTGCTGGGCCGTCGGCGAATCCCGGCTGGCCCGTGCCGGCAACGGTGGTCACCTCACCGGCAGGGGTGATGCGGCGGATGCGGCGATTGGCGCGGTCGGCAACGTAGAGGCTGCCATCTGAACCCAAAGCCAGCCCCGATGGCTCACGGAACTGAGCCCGGTCAAGCTCCCCATCTCGGTATCCGGCTACACAAGTGCCCGCAAAGGTGCTCACCTGCCGTTGCAGGTTGATATAGCGCAGGCAATGGTTGCCGCTGTCGGCCACCCACAATCCCCCCTTGGGATCCCAGAGCAGCCCCTGTGGGGAGTTGAACCGCGCTTGCTCGGCTGCTCCGTCGCGGCGGCCTGCTTGGCCTGTGCCGGCCCAAACTTCCAATTCCCCCTCTGGAGACAGCCGGAAGATGCGGTGCTGGGCTCTATCGGCTAAATAGAAGGCTCCTTCAGGATCCACAGCAATGCCGCTGATTTGCTGCAGGTAGATCCTGGACTCGGTGCCGGTGTTATCAGGGGCGTTGCCGACAGGATCTGCCGCGGGCGAGGTGCGGCCATCCAGCAAAGTTTCCACCACCCAGGCCGATGCTGCCGGAGCAGTGGGGGTGGGAGAGGGGCTGGGGGAAGGAGTAGCGGCAGGCCAATCGTAGACCAGAGTGCCCAACCCTTGCCCGGAAGCATCCGCAACAGCAACCCAAACTGAGCCGGAAAGAGAAGAAGGCGGCATCACCACCAAACGGTCACCGCTGCGGGAGCGAATTTCCCCCCTCAGGATGCGCTCGGGATTGGCTGCTGCAGCAAAGAGAACTGTTTCCACCCGCTCCAAATTTTCCCCTGAGAGCAGCAACGGCTGGCCAAGGGTGGGCGCTGCCGAGCTGGTGTGCAGCAGCGGTACCCCCACCTCAGAGAGCACCAACATAGAAAGGCGGCGCTGGCGCTCTGTGTCTTGGGGAGGACGATTGACACTGCCAGAACTCCCAGAGCGGGCAGAAAGGGTCAGGGATCCCTTCCCCTGCGCCAGAGTGGTGGATCCCCGATAGGCGATGGCGCTGAGCTCCGCTTCCCCGGCGGGAGGATTGGTGAAGGTGAAAGTGGCCGGTTGCCCCAGGCGCAGAGGGGCAGTGGCGGTTTGGCGATAGGTGCCCAGGGTAATGCTCAGGTCGATCCCTTCCACCCCCGGCCAGGTGGGAGTGCGAGCCAGCCAGCGATCCACCTCTGAGGCCGGTAGCTGGGCCACCAGATCGGATCCCTGTTCCTGGAGCAGCAGAACGATGCGGTTGCTGGGCACCGACAAGCCGGACTGGCGGGCTTGCTCGAAAGTCAGAGAAAGCGGGGAGGGAGGGAGAGGAGTTGGAGTTAAAACCGGCTGTAGGGCCGCAGGGGGAACAACGCTGGGAGACAGACTAGAAGAAAGCTCGCCACAGCCCGAGAGAGCCAGCACCAAGGCACTCAGCGCAGGCCAAGGTAGCGGTGTCAGGGAAGCCCGTCGTGGCATGATGCAGCTCATCCCCTCCCACAAACTGGGAAATGGCGGAAACCCAAACCCCCACGCTTACCTTCATCAGCGTACAAACCGGCGAGAATTGCCCAGCACCCTCTCTGCCGCAGGAGCCACCTCGACCAATGCCTTGGCCCCTGAACCGCATTCCTATTCATGACCAACCATCCTCACCCGCAGGTGAGTCGCACTCCTCACTCCATCTATCCTTACTCAAATCCCCACCGAAAGACCAGATAGCAGTTTCAGCGGCCAGGAAATCATCCAGGCCATAGCGGTAGCGCTGTAAGTCGATGCTGCCCGCGTTCGCCCGGTTCGGCTATAGAGTGGGGACAGGCCACTCTCGCGGATGAATCAAGTAGACGGTACCCCCGGAGTGCTCCAGCCACAACGACTCTAGCTGTTCGCGGCGGTAGGTACGGCGAACCTCTTCGTTGGTTTTGGCCGCCGGATCGTGGACGATGGGATCCCCGTGGCTATCAAATCCCACCAGCACCGCCAAATGACCCTTGCTTTTGGGGATCGGCGCCCCTTCCAGTTCTCCCTCGCCCCAGGCATAGCTGAGGACCACCGGAACCCCTGCCGCGATCCAGGCTTCTGCTTGGGCCAAGCTCTCCAGCCGCGCCACCACGCCGGACAAACCCTGCTCGGCAGCATGGGCGACGTTGAAAACCCAGTTGCCATGGCCGTCGTAGACCCGGTCGTACACACCGGCCACCGCTGCGCGCACCAGCAGCTCACAGGGACGGGGATCCTGCTGCCAGTAGGCCAGCACCATGGCCAGGGAGGTGGGGCTACACCAGACTTCTCCCCCATCGGGGTACACCATCTGGGAGCACAAAGGCAGATCCAAGACTTTGCCCCAGCGGCTGGGATCCCCAGGGGATAGGCGGCTGGGCTTGACCGGCTCGTTGGAAATGGCAACCGCCACCTGATCCACAAAGGCAGAACGGCCAGGGTCTTGGGTGAACAGGCGCACCCTGACCTGGAAGGCTTCAGCCCCGTTGAGCGTATCGTTGAGCACCAGCAGATCCGTGTACAGGTTGCCATCCTCATCCCCTTGTCCCCGCACCGAGTGGCTGGCCAGAGTCATGGGATCTGCAGCCCATACCCCGCCGTGATACCACTTTGTCCAGCGGTCTGAAAGCTTCGCCCGGATCCACAGTTCCAGCCAGGTGCCGGGGGGCGTGGTGGCATTCCAGGAAACGATGGCCCCGATCAGGGGGAAGCCCGTGGGGACTGCTGGACTGGTGGCTTCTCCCACCCAATAGGTGCCGCCGGGATAAAGGGGTCGGCCATGAGCTGCTGACTCGGATCCTCCAAGGCTGACTTCTTGCCGCCAGCCCTCTGGATCCAAGACCAATTGCCCTTGGGCGTTCAGGCGGATCCCTTGGGTTGACCAGTGCTGAAACCCCTGAGCTTCTCCTGCCCGCCAGCGCTGAAACCCGGTGCGATAGGTGGAGTGGGTCTGGGCTTGCATCGTCAAGAGTCCTGGAGAAGTTGGGACAGGCTGGGCCAACGTGGGCAACCCGAGCAAGAGCAGCACAACCCCGCTGACCAACCCAGACAGCCCTTGCCGATAGCCCGTGCCTTCTGCGAGCATTGTCCGCCTGCCCCCACTAATAGCGCGACACCGCCGGATGTCCACCAATGTACCAGCGCCACGGGATCTCAGCCCCCTGAGTGATACCGATGCGGGTGGTCTGGACAATAGGCAACTGCGTTTGCCAAGAGGGGGATCCCTCTAGCCAAAAGCCTTCTTGGTCGACATCCACCTGCCCCAGCCGCCAACCGTTGTGGGATCCATCGATGCGCAGGGCTTGACAGAGCAGGCCCGGCCCTGCGGCCACCCGCGCCGGCTTGTTCTGTTTGTTGGCCGGGATCCAGTCTGGCAGGCGATCCAACTGAGCTGCCCGGATCAGAACCGCCGCCGGGATCCCTTCTGGCTCGGTAACGATATTTAGACAGTGGTAGAGGCCGTAGATGCGATAGATGTAGAGATGCCCTGGCGGGCCAAACATGACCTGGTTGCGTTGGGTCTTGCGGCGGTAGGCATGGCAGGCCGGATCCCCAGCCGTGTAGGCCTCCGTCTCTACGATCTGGGCCCGCACCTGCAGCCCATCGGCAAATTGCCGCACCAGAACCATGCCCAGCAAGGCAGGTGCCACCAGCGGGGCCGGCTGGCTCAACCACTCCACAGCGTCCACGGCAGGCTTGGCAGCCCTCAGCCCCCAGCAACGGCAGGGACGATGCTCACCTCATCCCCATCTTGCAGAGGGGTGTCACATCCCTTGAGGAAGCGAATGTCTTCGCTGTTCACATAAAAGTTGACGAAGCGGCGCAATTCCCCCTTCTCATCGCACAGCCGCGCCTTAATCCCCGGACAGCGTTGTTCCAAAGCATCCAACAATTCGCGGATGGTGGATCCCTCGCAATTCACCACCCCCTGATCCTGGGTGAGCGCCCGCAGCGTGTTGGGAATCAGCACCTTGACTGCCATAGCCCAATGCCTCGTCCATTAACCAACATCAAAAAACTAGGGTAGCAGCACCCCATCGATGCCGTGAATCACGCCGTTGGAAACGGGAATATCCGCCAGGTTCACGTTAGCCCCGTTGACCCGGATGCTGCCATCGGATCCCACCTGCACCTGCAGCGGCAGCCCTGCCAAGGTGGTGAGAGTAGCCGACTGGCCCGGTTGCAAATCAAACGAGGTAATCCGCCCCGGCACCACATGATACGTGAGAATGCGGGTGAGCTGAGCCCGGTTGGCCGGCTGCAACAGCGTCTCCACTGTACCCGGCGGCAGTTGCCCAAAGGCCACATCGGAAGGGGCAAAGACCGTGAACGGCCCCGGCCCTGCCAAAGCCGTATTTAGCCCCGCCGCCCGTAAAGCCGCTGCCAGCGTCGAGTAGCTGCTGGGCAAGGTTTCCAGCTCAACGGCAATGGTGTTCAGCCCTTGTGGCCGGGCCACGGGAGCAAAGACAAGCGGGGTCAGTACAGCCGCCACCGGGATCCAACGGCGAACAAGGCGCTGAACAGAAGGAAAGATAGGCATCGTGCAAAGCTCCTGAGCCAATAGGTCTACGCCAGGGATCTTAACAGTTCTTCATTAAGATCCTGTTAAGAGGCAGTGGAGAGGGTCTTCCCTGCAAACCGAGTTCATACTGATGCCTCTTGCCAGTCCAGCCGCTCTAGGGTGCGGGCGCGCTCCAAAGCCTGTTCAAAGCTCTCCAGCTTGGGCGAGATCACCAGAGGATGGCCTACGTGGGGTTGAACCGCCTCCTGGGTCTTCAGGCCGTTGCCGGTAATGTAGGCTACTGTAACCGCCTCCGGATCGATTTGACCGGATTCTGCCAGGTGTTTGAGCACGGCAATGGTGGTGCCGCCGGCAGTCTCGGTGAAGATGCCTTCGGTCTCGGCCAGGAGCTTAATGCCGGCGATGATCTCGGGATCCGTGGCCGTTGCGATCTGCCCACCGGTTCTGCGGGCAATGTCCAGGGCGTAGATCCCGTCGGCAGGGTTGCCGATGGCGATGGACTTGGCGATGGTATTGGGCTTAACCGGAGTGACAAAATCCCGTCCCTCGCGGAAGGCTTGGGCAATGGGCGAACATCCCTGCGCCTGGGCGCCGTGGAAGGTGACCGGCTTATCCGCCACCAGCCCCACCTTCACAAACTCCTGGAAGCCTTTGTAAACCTTGGTGTACAGGGATCCCGAGGCCAATGGGATCACCACCTGATCCGGCAGTTGCCAACCCAATTGCTCCGCCACCTCATAGGCCAGGGTTTTGGAGCCTTCTGAGTAGTAGGGGCGCAGGTTGATGTTGACAAAGCCCCAGCCGTAGCGATCCGCCACCTCGGCGCAGAGGCGATTCACCTGGTCGTAGTTGCCCTCTACAGCCATAACGGTGGGGTTGTAAATCAGGGATCCCAGCACCTTGCCCGCTTCTAAGTCCGCCGGGATGAAGATGGTGCAGTCCAGGCCGGCATGGGCGGCAATGGCAGCCGTGGAGTTGGCCAAGTTGCCCGTGCTGGCGCAAGAGACGGTGGTAAAGCCCAGCTCCTTGGCACGGGTCAGCGCCACCGACACCACCCGATCCTTGAAGCTGAGGGTGGGCATGTTGACGGCATCGTTCTTGATGTAAAGATTTTTCAATCCCAGCCGCCGACCCAGCCGCTCCGCTTTGATCAGAGGGGTCAGGCCCGTGCCCACATCAATGGGCTTCTCAGAAGTCACCGGCAGAAAAGGCCGATAGCGCCAGATGGAATGCGGCCCGGCCTGGATGCTCTGACGGCTAACCGTGCGCTTCAGCCAGTCGTAGTCATAAGCCACTTCGAGGGGGCCGAAACACAGCTCACAAACATGCTTGGCGACCGGCTCATACTCGGCGCCACACTCCCGACAGCGCAAACGGCTGAAGCCCACCTTGGAGCTGTGCAAGGCAGAGGCCAACGGGGAATCGGCAGGGCTGAGCGGGCGTTCGGAAAGAGTTTGGGACATGGGCAGCCTCAAGGTGAAGGAAAGGGTGGGCGCTGGATTGAACTTACCTATCGTTGGGGGGAATCTTATCACCCGCAATCTGCCGCGTCAACTAAACCCGACTAAAATAGTCTGGATTAGATCCGGTTGAGGATAATGGAATCGGTGCTTGGCTCTCTCAGGCGGGCTGTCTGGTGTTTGTATGAGCCGCAACATCCCTTGGGCGACTCTGCCCTTTCCTCTGGGATCCCCTGCTATCGGCAGCCTTGGGGGAGCTGATCCCAGCGCCCTGAGGTCTCTTCAACTCTTCAATCAGGTGACTTAGGCTGGGAACTGAGCCTCTACCCAACTTTATTTCCCAGGGCAACAGAAAACTTTCCCTACTGCTCTGCCTGCCTCAGGCCGGTCGCAAATAACCCTATCCGTTGCCGCCATCGCTAAGCTGGATAAGCGAGCTGAAATAACCTGAAAATTAAAAGACCGGGGATCCCGGCTATTCATTTTGGAATTGCCACCCTATGCTCAGAGTTGGACGGGACAGCATTGATTTTCTCGATCACTACGATGTGGTGGTGGTCGGCGGGGGGCACTCCGGCTGCGAGGCAGCGTTGGCAGCAGCGCGGCTGGGCTGCAACACCCTCATGCTGACATTGAATCTGGACAAGATCGCCTGGCAACCCTGTAACCCCGCCGTCGGCGGCCCGGCCAAATCGCAACTGGTACACGAAATCGATGCCCTCGGCGGCGAGATGGGCAAAATCACCGACCGCACCTATTTACAGAAGCGGGTGCTCAACCGCTCGCGGGGGCCGGCGGTGTGGGCGCTGCGGGCACAAACCGACAAACGGGAATATGCGCGGGTGATGCGCTCGGTGGTGGAAAACCAGCCCAACCTGACGATTCGCGAGGGCACCGTTACCGATTTGGTGCTGGGGCGCAACGATGAGATTGTCGGCGTGGTCACCCACTTTGGCACCATCTTCGGCTGCCGAGCGGTGATCCTGACCACCGGCACGTTTTTGGGGGGGCGCATCTGGATTGGCCGTCACTGGCAATCTGCCGGACGAGCGGGGGAGTTTGCGGTGGAAGGGCTGACAGACACCCTGCACCAACTGGGCTTGGAGACGGGTCGGCTGAAAACCGGCACCCCCGCCCGTGTGGATCGGCGCAGCGTGGATTTTTCCGTCATGGAGCGGCAACCGGGGGATCCCGATGTGCGCTGGTTTAGCTTCGACCCCGAAGTGTGGGTGCCACGGGAGCAGATGGATTGCTACTTGACCCGCACCACCCCAGAGACCCACCGCATCATCCGGGAAAATCTCCACGAAACCCCCGTCTATGGCGGCTGGGTAGAGGCCAAAGGGCCCCGCTATTGCCCCAGCATCGAAGATAAAATTGTCCGCTTTGCCGACAAGGAAAGCCATCAGATTTTTATCGAACCGGAAGGGCGGGATCTGCCGGAGCTCTACATCCAGGGGTTCTCCACCGGCATGCCGGAGAAAATCCAGATCCAGATGTTGCGCTCCCTGCCGGGTCTGGAAAAGTGTGTCATGCTGCGCCCCGCCTATGCGGTGGAATACGACTATCTGCCGGCCACCCAGCTCTACCCCACTCTGATGACCAAAAAAGTGCAGGGGCTGTTTTGCGCCGGCCAGATCAACGGCACCACCGGCTACGAAGAGGCGGCAGCTCAGGGGCTGATGGCCGGGATCAACGCTGCCCGCCTGGTTCAGGGCAAACCTCTGGTCATTCTGCCGCGGGAGTCCAGCTACATCGGCACCCTCATCGACGATCTCTGCACCAAAGAACTGCGGGAGCCCTACCGCATGCTCACCAGCCGCTCCGAATACCGCCTCATCCTGCGCTCCGACAATGCCGACCAACGGCTCACCCCCCTGGGGCGGGAATGGGGCTTGATCGATGACCGGCGCTGGGCCCTGTTCCAAGCCAAGCAAGCCCGTATCGCAGCCGAAATTCAACGGCTGGAAAGCCAACGGGTGAAGGCCCAAGACCCCGCCGGGATCCAACTAAGCCAACTGACGGGGCAGGGGATCAAGGGATCCGCCACCCTGGCCGAGATCTTGCGCCGCAACCAGATTCACTACTCCGATCTCCTGGAACTGGGGCTGGGGGATGCGGAGCTGGATCCCTTTGAGCAGGAGGCGGCAGAGATTGCCGTCAAATACAGCGGCTACATCCAGCGGCAGCAGAGCCAAATTGAGCAGGTGAGCAAGCAGTACCACCGCCCTCTGCCCCCCGATCTGGACTACCACTCCATCCCCACCCTCTCCAAAGAGTCGCGGGATAAGCTCTCGGCGGTGCGCCCGCTAACCGTGGGCCAGGCGGCCCGCATCGGCGGTGTCAACCCCGCCGACATCAACGCGCTGCTCATCTACCTTGAGGTGAGGCAACGTCAGAGGGCGGCGGATCCCGTCTGTTCTTCTCTGTGAGCTCCGCCCCCATCCATGTAGAGGGAAGGGATCCCTTCTAGGGGCATGCGCGAGGCTACCCCCAGCTCCAGCGGCGAGACCTCCCCCCGCAGCCAGTGGCAGAGCCCAGCTGCCCCAATCATGGCGGCATTGTCGGTGCAGAGGGCTAGAGGCGGGATCACCACCCGCAACCCCCTTTGCCGGGCTGCTTCTGTGAGGCGGGCCCTCAGCTCCCGATTGGCAGCTACCCCTCCCGTCAGCAGCAGCGTCGAGAGGCCCAGCGCCTCGGCGCAGGCCACTGCCTTTTCGGTGAGCACATGGGTCAGACAGGCCTGGAAGCTGGCGGCAATGTCGGCAATGGGCAACTCCTGGCCTTGCTGCTGCAACTGCTGGACTAGGCGCAACACCGCCGTTTTCAGGCCGCTGAAGCTTGTGTCGTAGGGATGCTCCACTTTGCCCTCGGGCAGGGGAAAGCGCTGCGGATCCCCCTGCTGAGCCCAGCGGTCAATCTGCGGTCCCCCCGGATAGCCCAGCCCCAGCAGCCGCGCCACTTTGTCAAACGCTTCGCCGGCAGCATCGTCGCGGGTGCGACCCACCGTCTGGTACTGCCCGTAGTCCTTCATCCAGATCAAGCTGGTGTGGCCCCCCGACACCAAAAGGCAGAGGCAGGGGGGGCGCAGATCGGGCTCGGCCAAAAAGCCGCTAAAGAGATGGCCCTCCAGATGGTGCACCCCGATCAGGGGCTTGTCGTGGAGCAAAGCCAAGGTCTTGGCCCCCATCAGCCCCACCAGCAGGGATCCCACCAGGCCCGGCGCACAAGTTACGGCAATGGCATCTACCTCGGCCACCTCCAATCCGGCCTGCTGCAGAGCAGCCTCTAGCACAAAGGGCAGAGTTTCCACATGCTGCCGTGAGGCCACCTCCGGCACCACGCCCCCGTAGGCCGCATGGAGGTCGATTTGGCTGGCCACCACCGAGCTGAGCTGCCGTGGGGCAAACCCCGGCCAGGCTGCATCCGCCGCCACCACAGCCACAGCCGTTTCGTCACAACTGGTTTCGATGGCAAGGACGCGGGGCATGGGAGAGCAGGCTGGGCAAAAGGGATAGGAGAGCTTTGGGATACTTGAGATACTTGAATTAAGAATTGTGTGAGCTAAAACCCGGGATCCGTCGGGGCGAGGCGCTCAGGAGTATGATACTAACCGTTTAGTGCCTGTTTCTGCACTTAGCATCCCTTAGCATTTGGACAGATCTTAGACCCCTACCTCAAGGACACATCCTGCTATGCGAACCTTTTTAAGCCTTCTTTTGGCCCTTTGCATTGCGCTTGGCCTCGCCCAATCTGTGCAGGCAGAGCCCTTGATTGGTCTGAAACCTTGCAGCGAAGTTCCCGCCTTTCAGGCCCTGATGAACGAACGCCTGAGCAGCCTAGAGGAGAAGATCCTCAACGCCAGCCCTGCTATGGCTCCCGTCTACCAGCAAAAGCTGGCCCAAACCAGCAAGCGCTTTGAGCGCTACAGCAAGCTGCTCTGCGGCGAAGAGGGCCTGCCCCACCTGGTTACAGATGGTCGGTTGAACCATGCGGGCGAGTTTCTCATCCCCGGCCTGCTCTTCCTGTATATTGCCGGTTGGCTGGGCTGGGCGGGGCGTTCTTACCTGATCGCGGTTCGGGATGAGGATAGCCCCGAAATGAAAGAAAGCCTGATCGATGTACCGCTGGCGCTGCGGTGCTTCCTCACGGCTTTGGCTTGGCCTGCTGCTGCTTTCAAGGAGATTGCCAGTGGCGAAATTCGAGAGCCGGAAGCGGCTGTGCCCATCTCCCCCCGCTGAGGAGCTGAGCCCGGCTTTCTAACTCGATTTATTTAACTTTTGAGAGGCGTCTATGGCTGATTTCACCAAGTTTCTCACCACTGCTCCGGTGGCATTTATCCTGTTTTCCAGCTTTGTTTTTGCCCTGTTCATCGAGATCAATCGCTTCTTCCCCGACATTTTGACGTTCTGAGTGTAGGCCAGGGATCCCCAGTGCAACCATGCCCGACGGGATCCCTGCTTTTTTAGGCTTTTTTCCATCCTCCTTTGAACTGGACACAGAGTTGCTGAAATGGTCGAACCCAATGCCGATCCTGCTCCGTTGAATAGGTTGAACATGAATAAGAGATACGTCACCGTCCCTGAGGGAGATCCGCAAATTGGGGATCTCTGGACGCCGATCAACCACGCGCCTGTTGTCCGGCTGTTGATCGACTGGCTGCCCATCAACCGACCGGGATTGAGTTCCATTTGGCGGGGCTTGGAAATCGGTATGGCCCACGGCTATTGGCTGGTCGGCCCCTTTGCCAAGCTGGGGCCGCTGCGCAACGAGCCCATCGGTCTGCTGAGCGGCTTTTTGGGAGCCTGTGGCCTGATCTTGATTCTGACGGCGGCCCTTTCTCTCTACGGCACTGTCACTTCGCAGCGCAACATAGGGCCGGTAGGGGGATCCCAATCTTGGAGCGAATTGGCTGCCGGCTTCTTGGTAGGGGGCATGGGGGGGGCGATCGTCGCCTACCTGCTTTTGCTAAATGCGGATCTCCTGATTCCTGCGTCTTAATTGAGGCTATTGGCCTTCCATCACATCATCCACAACGTCTTTGATTGCCTCTCGAGCATCTTCGACTCCAGGGTGGGCGGCTGCTTCCGCTTGCTCGGCCCTGCCTTCCAGCCTTTCACGCTGATCGCTGGCCAGCTCACCCACAATTTCCTGGATTTTGCTCTCCAGATTCTTGGCAGTGGCTCCAACTTGCTTTTCAAGGCTCATAACATCGGCCCCTTCACCGGCTTTGCCCTGTCTACTCGATAGCACCTTTTCTCTTTGGGCCTCGTGATCCAAATCACCTGCAAGGCAGCAAAGAGGGTGGGTCGGGCTGGCAGACCAGAGGAAGCTTGTCTTAGCATGGACTGAATTCTGCAATGAGCCGATAACAGCGGTTCTAGAGATTTTTCTGCCTATCTTTCGTGAGCTGCTGTGAACGATCTGCTGTCCGAACCCACTTCTGAAAGGCTCTCCTTAGCCGAGATCCGTCGCCTATCGCCCGCAGCCTTGGCCTACCTGGGAGACGCCATTTACGAACTGCACGTGCGGCGGCAACGATTATTTCCGCCAGATCGACTGGAGCGCTATCATCAGCAGGTGGTGAGGCGGGTACGCGGCTCGGCTCAGGCCAAGTTGCTGTTGGCCCTGTTGCCCCATCTCAGCCCCGAGGAGCAGGAAATTGTCCGCTGGGGTCGCAATGGCTGCGGTCGCCCACCCCGACATCTGCCTCTGGCCGACTACCAAAACGCCAGCGGCCTGGAAACGGTTCTGGGCTATCTCTACCTGGCCAATCCCGAACGGCTGCGCCATATCCTCGCCCTCACTGATGTTTTGTCCGAGACCCTGGGCGAGTGGGAAGGTTAGGATAGTCTTTCTGTCTTTCCATTTCCACGCCCATGCCTAAGCCTTCTCAGCGCAAACCTGCTTCACGGCTGTCTCGCTCGGGCAAACCGCAGCGGCGAGGGGCAGGGCAATCCGTCAGCAAGCGGGTACAGCGGCCCAAACGCCGAGACGGGGATCCCAAGCTTGCCACCCAAGAGGCTCCGGTGAAGCCGATCCGCCGCAACGCACAGCGGCAGTGGCCCCAGGGCAAGGTGGCTCCTCAACCGGCAGGCCAACGAGATCCCGGCCTTCCCATGGGTGGGACAGGGGTTCTGCCGGAAGAAGTGCAGCTTCAGGCCGACCGGGATCCGCAGACCGAGCTGGAGCAAGAGATCATCTACGGTCGCCAGACGGTACTGGCCGCCCTGAGAAGTCAAGCCACCCTCAACCGGGTTTGGATCCTGCCGAGGTTGCGCTACAGCCCCCAATTTTTGTCTCTGTTGGAAGAAGCCAAAGCGCGGGGCACTGTCATCGACGAAGTATCTCCACAGCGGCTGAACACTCTCACGGCTGGCGCTAACCACCAGGGTATTGCTGCCCAAGCCACGCCTTATCAGTACATGGATCTGGAGGATTTGGTGGAAAAAAGCCGGCAGGCCGGCCCCAATCCGGTGCTGGTGGTTCTAGACGGGATCCAGGATCCCCATAACTTGGGAGCCATTGCCCGTAGCGTAGAAGCTTTTGGCATGCAAGGGATGGTGATCCCCCAGCGGCGGGCAGCAGGAGTCACCTCGACGGTGATGAAGGTGGCGGCAGGAGCCCTCTCTACCTTGCCGGTGGCGCGGGTGGTGAATTTGAATCGGGCTTTGGAATACCTCAAAGAGCAGGGGTTTTGGGTTTATGGCACCACCAGCCGAGGGGCTGACCCCATCTATAGCGCCGATTTTCAGCGGCCCATTGCTTTGGTAGTGGGATCCGAGGGGGAAGGGATTAGCCTGCTCACACAACGCCATTGTGACCAACTGCTGTCCATTCCCTTGGCAGGCCGCACTGAAAGCTTGAATGCTTCTGTGGCCACCGGCATTGCCCTCTACGAAATCCACCGGCAGCGCTCTCCCCACCACCTCAAACGTGCCGAGATTGATACATTCCTCAACAAATCGTCAATAAAAGCAGTAGAATCTAGGGGATTGCAGAAAATATCCAATGATCGTTAGCACTTGTTAATGGGGGATGGATCCCGTGAGCAACCCTTTGGTCAGTCTGTTGGATAAGCTGCGCGGCCTGTCGGTCTGGATCGAGATCACCACCGAGGACTGCACCTACTACTACGGCCCCTTCTCCGATGAAGCTGAGGCGGAGCGGCTCAAAGGCCACTACATCGCCGACCTGCAAAAGGAAGGAGCCAAAAAGATCCAGGCTCTGGTGAAGAAAATGCGCCAGCCACAGTCTCTGACGGTGACCCGTACTCCGTCGGGAGCCCGTTCCTGATGTCTGCTACGGCTTATCAAGTAACCCTTCATCACCGCGGCCAAACCTACCGCTTCCCTGCCTCTGCGGATCAGACGGTCTTACAAGCTGCTCTTGAACACGGGATAGAGCTACCTTCCTCTTGTCAGGCGGGGGTTTGCACCACCTGTGCGGGGCGGCTGAAGTCGGGATCTGTGACTCAGACAGAGGCAATGGGGATTGGGCCAGAACTGCAGGCCCAAGGGTTTGTGCTGCTGTGTGTAGCCTATGCTACCTCCGATTTGGAGGTGGAGACCGATCAAGAGGAAGAGGTTTACCGTTTGCAGTTTGGCTCCTAACCGTGCCGGATTTCTGTTCAGGTCTACTTGTTAGTAGGTGTTGTAGTCATTTCGATTCAAACTAGGACACTGTACCCACAACTAAAACCTTGGTCGCGTCTTCGCGTCAGCGTTGCGGAGCAATAGCGTTGCGGAGCAATAATGCAGGGGCCCAAAAGGTTTTTCTCAGTAGCCCGGCTGTCTCAGCCTAATCTGAAAATACTACATTAGTTTATATTGTTGGATTCTTAGTGTTAGAAGTTATCGAAAGTAAGTCTGTTTCCTTGGCGAGATCAGTCCTCGACTCCTGTGAAGTTGCATTTGTTGCACCTATCTCTGCCGTTGAGCTCGCCTCTCTCTGCCCCGCAACTGGAGCAATCCCTCTGTCAGCAAGTTGACCGGGAGCTGGGCCAGCCGGCTCGGCTTCTGCGCTGGAGCTTGACGGCGGTGGAGGGGGATAGAGCCTGGGTTGAGGTGGTCGCCACCACTGATGAGGGCTACTCGGATTTAGACTAGGACAACTCACTCTTAGTCAGCTTCTTGACAGACGTCTGCAAGAGTTTTCCCAATACCCCAGTGGTCTCAGACCAATCGAGAACCAACAGTTTCATTGCTACGTTAAAGAGATGGTTCATATTGATTGATGGAAATGGCTATCGGTACCCTTGCCCATTTTTGTCGTTTGGCCAATGTCTGTCTCTGCATCTGAACCAACTCCGGCTCCACTGCTGGCCGAGCAGCACCCCCCTGTCGCCCTCACCATCGCTGGATCCGACAGTGGTGGAGGGGCAGGGATCCAAGCGGATCTGCGCACCTTTGCTTTCCAACGGGTACACGGTACCTCTGCCCTGACCTGCGTGACTGCCCAAAATACCCTTGGGGTGAGCCGGGTCGATGCGCTGCCCCCCGAAGCCGTGGCCGCCCAAATTGAGGCCGTGGTGCAGGACATCGGGGTGCAAGGGATCAAGACGGGCATGTTGCTGAATGCCGAGATCGTGCTGGAGGTAGCCCGTCAGGTGGAGCGCTGGGCGTTGCGGCCTCTGGTGGTGGATCCGGTGATGGTGTCCCGCACGGGAGCAAAGTTGCTGGCAGATGAAGCCATTCAGGCCATCCGCGAGCGGCTGATCCCCTTGGCCCAGGTGCTGACCCCCAATCGCTATGAGGCGCAAATTTTAACGGGGCTGCAGCTGCAGTCCCTGGCGGATATGCAAACGGCGGCTCAGCAGATTCGCACCCTGGGCTGTGGAGCGGTGTTGGTCAAAGGTGGGGGTATGCCGGGGGAACTGCAGGGGGTGGATGTGTGGTTCGATGGCGAGCGACTGGAAGTGCTGAAAACAGAGCGGATCCCCACCCGCCACACCCACGGCACCGGCTGTACCCTCTCGGCGGCCATTGCAGCACAGATGGCCTGGGGCAGGGATCCCTTGGCGGCCACAGTGGCGGCCAAAGCCTATGTAACAGAAGCGCTGCGACATCCTTTGGCCATCGGGTCAGGGCAGGGGCCGGTGGGGCACTTCTACCCGCTTCTGTCCGGGATTGGCAAACCTGTGCCATAAGAGAGAGGTCACTCTCTCTGGCTGCTATGGCTAGCCCGTCGAATCTTTCTCAGAAGGGATCCCTGCCCAAATGGCGGCTTTGGCTACCCCTCCTGCTGCAACTGGGTATCGTTCTGCTGATACCGTCTCGGCAAGCGCTGACTCTTGCTGTCGGAACCACGATCTACCTGCAAACGGCCCCCGTGGATCCCTATGACCTTTTGCGGGGCCGGTACGTGACCTTGGGCTACGTCGTCGCTCGACGCTCCACCCTAGAGCAACTGCCGGGTTGGTTACCTGATTTGGAGACGCCAGGGATCCTTTATCTGCGCTTGGCTCCCCCCGCAGGGGATCCCACTCAACCTTGGCAAGCAATCGGTGTCAGCCGGGAGATGCCCAAAGATTTGCAGCCTGAAGAGAAAGTGCTGCGAGGCTGGTTTGACGGGCAGCAGCTCAAGTTGGGAATCGAAGAATTTTTTATTCCCGAAGCGATTGGAGATGCCTTGGAAGAGGATATTCGGCATTACCCTGAAGCCACGCGGGCAGAAGTGAAAGTGGATCCCTGGGGCAAGGCAGCATTGGTCGGCCTCTGGGTAGGGGAGCATCGGTACTAAGTGCTCATTCTGCCCGGCTTTAACGCTTTAACAATTAATCACCATATTCTGACATCCGAGCCCGAAGGAGAGCCGGAAAACTGAATGGGGCAGGGATCCCTATCACTTGCCCCTCGAAACCCTGAAGATGGCGAGAACCGGAGCTGTGCCATTGAGGAGCTTGCTAAGTGCTGCACAGCCTTGCTCAACACCTGAATTAGGGTCATCCCAATTGGGTCAAACTTCTTCAGCTAGAAATCGCAGGAGCCCCGCACTGTACCCGTAGGGTCAGTGCCGGGAGGAATGCGAGGTTACAATAGAACTATGACCCAAGTCCTGACCGTATCCTGCAAGCTCAAGGTGTCCCCGTCGCAAGCCGCCAAATTGGACGCGACTTTGGAGGCTTTTGGCCAAGCCTTGAATTGGGTCAACCAGAACACGCCGG
>NZ_JANSIG010000067.1:0-15105 GCF_047461975.1 Synechococcus sp. R55.3
CAATGACTTTTGCCAAACCGCCTAAAGCTCAGTAAATTCAGCAAAGTTCAGGGTTTTGGGGGTTAGAGGCATGCTCTGCAGGAGGGTTAGCGCAGGTTGAGTTGGGGCTGCAAATTAAAGGAGTGCCCCGGCACCACCACGTAGACGTCGGGGATGTTGGTGGGCTCCAGGCTTTGCAGGGCTAACCCTTCGATGTTGGAGCGCAGGGCGTTGTTGATGGTGGCTTCCAGTTGGGACAAAACCTGCGCCTCGTTGCCCTGAGTAGCCAAGCCAGGAAACTGGCTGTACACGGCGCGCGCCAAGCTGCTGGCCAAGGGGAGCTGGATCAGGGTGAGGTTGGATCCCCCCAGCTGGGGGCCCAAGGTGTTGGCCCGGCCGCGGATGCCCAAAGCTTGGAGGGCATTGGCCGTTTGGCTGACGGGGATGGTGCAAGTATCCATCTTGTAAACGGGCACCGAAGCCATGGTCAGAGCAGAAACGCTGGTCAGTTGCACCACAGTAAAGGAGGCAGTGCCGTTATAGGCAAAGCAAAAATCGCGAAAGGCTGCGGGCACATTGGCAGCGCGGATGGGGCGCTCATCGTCAAAGCCGCCCGACTCGGCGAAGATGTTGCGGATAGCGAATCCCCCGAAGAAGGCCAGCAGGGCCACCACCAGCAGGATCGTCAGATCGGAGGAGGAGACCCCCCCGCTGGAGCTGCCGCCTCGCCCACCACCGCCATATCCCCCACCGCCAACATAGCTGGAGGTGTAGCCGTAAGCCGCGGAACGGCTGTAGTCACTGCGGTAGCCGGATTCCCCAAGGACTCCGTCCCGCTTACGCGAGCGGCCAGCAAAGGACTCCGTCCCGCTACCGCGAAAGGCAGAGGAACGGGCGGATCCGTCGTAACCTCGGCTGCCGGAGACAGAACGGCGGGGAACTAGCGCTTGCCCAGGGCGCTCACCGGCTCCTCCTGCAGCGGCTTTCTGCCCCCCCTTTTCGCTGTCAACACGAGACCCCTCGTCTCGGCCAGTCTGGGGGGAGCGGTTGGAAGGGCGAGAAGTGGCCCCTTGCGCGGACTCCCTGTAGCTATCCCGCCCATTCTCCAAGGACTCCGTCCCGCTACCGCGAACGTCCAGCCAATCCTCTGCGCCCACAAAGGTTGAGCCCTCTTCCGGCAAAGGGGGTGGAGAACGACGACTTTGCCGCCCCCTTCCTTCACCAGAGTTTGCAACCGAGGAGATCGCGGCTTCCTCACCGGCAGAATCCGGGGAATGGCGGCTGGGATCAGGGGCAGCAGTCCGTTCCGCTGCTGCAATGGGATCTTGATCCTCAAACTCAGAAAAACCCATAGTTCTTCGAGCGCTCCCCTCAGCTGCCAAGGCAAGACGGCTTTCAATTTCACTCCCCCGAAGGGAAGGGACTATTGTATGCTAGCAGCTCCCCAGCCAGGACATCGGGGGCTATTCCTGGGATCCAAGCCAGCCCATACGCTTCTCCAGGAGAGGCAACTGCGCTTTCAAGGCGCGCAAGGCTCGGCCTCGGTGGCCGATGGCCTCTTTTTGAGCTGGGCTCATCTCGGCAAAGGTTAGCCCCACTTCGGGCACCCAAAACAGCGGGTCATAGCCAAACCCCCCCTCTCCCCGCGGCTGGGTCAAGATCTCTCCCGAGCATACCCCTTCCACCAGGGCATGCACTACACCTTGGGGATCCACCAGGGCGATGGCGCAGTGAAAGGTGGCTCGGCGATTTGGGATCCCTTCCATTTCCCTGAGCAACCGCTCGATGCGGGCAGCATCGTTGGGGGCATAGCGAGCCGAGCGGATCCCAGGGGCACCGCCAAGGGCTTCTACCGCTAGGCCGGAATCGTCGGCAATGGCCCACTCCCCCAGAGACTTGGCCACGGCTCTGGCTTTGAGAAGGGCATTTTCGGCAAAGGTGGTGCCGGTTTCTTCCACCTCAATTTCTGAGGGCATGCGGCGCAGCTCCCAAGCAGGGGCATGGGCCTGGAAAAAGGCATTGAACTCGCGCCATTTGCCGGGGCTACTGCTGGCCAAGATCAAAGGACGGGTCATGGAAGGTTCCTACGAATCGTATGGATGTAGCGGAAATCTGAGGAGGCGGAAGGCTGTCCAAGGGCTTCCTGCCTAATGGATCTCGAGAACCATGTTGTGCAGGGCTGTGTTAATCACCAGGGTGGATCCGCACCGCTCTACCTTGCCCCCATCCCAGTGCATGTGTCCGCAGATGTAGTAGCGGGGCTGCACCTGTTCCAAAAGGGGGCGCAAGGTGGGTGTGCGACGGTGATACCACTTCCCGCCTTCATCCAAAAAGCCTCGCGGCGGAGCGTGGGTGAGCAGCAGGTCAATGGGCCGGGGGGGTTGACTGTAGAGGGTGAGCAGCTCCTGCAAATGGGCAGAGGTGAGAGACCAGCTCCAGCCACAGGGGGGAGTCCAGGGCACAGCCAAAACCTGTAACCCCAGCCACTCAAAGCAGCAGGACTGGGTGATGGCCCGCCCCCAACAGCCAACCAGCGAATTCAAAACCGAAGCTGCTGGATCGTGGTTGCCAGGTAAAAAGAGCCAGGGTTTGCCCAGGCTCTCCACTGCCGCCAAAAAGGATTGCAGATGAACCACCTCTGCTTGGGCTGCCGGATGAAAGCCCTGGGTGGCCTTGCGGGAAGGTTTGCCGGCCTTGGAACAGAAATCCCCGCAGTTGATGTAAGCATCCACCTCCGGCAGATGGGCAAGGGCCTGCCGGATCAGCCGAGCGCTGCCGTGGTAGTCAGAGCCGAGCAGTAGTTTAATCCCCATGGGCCTCTGCAGCAGAAGAATCCAGGTGGGATCGCTGAAGCAGGGCGGCAACCTGCTGCCAGGAGCTGCTGTACCAAGCTTGCTGGGCTTCCAGTTCTTCGCCGAGGGATCCCGTGGGGCCAAAATCCGGGCAGGCGTACCCCAGGGAGCGTAATCCTGCCACCAACACTGCCGGAGACAGCCACCACTGCTGGGCCAAGCGCAGCAGATCCACCTGGCTGCGGGTTTGCAGGTATTGGCGGAGCTGGCGTTGCAAGCTGGCAGCGGAGGGCAGGGGCACCGCTTGCTGATGGACGGCAATCAACAGCTCGCTGCTGGGGGTGCAACAGAGCAGCCACTTGAGGTGATCCAGAGAAGGGGGCCAGCTCCACAACCAGAGTTGATCATAGCGGTGGCCGGCTTGGGGACGGTCGTAGTGGAGAGTCAGGTGCCGCCGTTCGCGATAGCGGGCCGTAGGCCTTGAAGACAAGTCAAGCCAAGGGCGGCGGAAGCCGTAGAACAGGATGGTTCCCTGCGCCTGAGGCCAGAGGACAGAAAACCGGTCTACAGCTTGCCAACGCAAGGGCTGGGTGGGCTGGGGGGTGGGGCGCCAGATCACCAGAAGTGAGGGCTCTGTCCCCCTCTGGGAGCCAGTCGAGGGCTTGGAGTTGGGCATGGGAGGAGTGGCATCCAGAGAGGCGGGGGAGATGGGAGACTTGCTCCCATCAGGGGTGCGGGGCGCTGTTTTCTCGAGAGGGGGGTTGCCGGCAGTGGCAGCCTCTTGGGCAGGTTGGATCCCGAGAATTTCCAGCTCCAGTTGGGTTTCTCCCTGCCATGTTTTGGCCTTGAGCGTGTAGGCTACATCAACTCGCTCTGGCAGCGGATAGATTTCCGCTCCCCGCCAACGGATGGCCCAAAGAGGGCGCTGGGGCTTCGCGTTTGTGATCCCCACCAACGCATCGGTGATGCTGGCCACTCCGCGGTCATCACTGGGGGTTTTGGCGGCTGAGTCGCTCCTGCCCGGACAAGAGGACTCCGTCCGAGTAGCACGTAACCCATGGGAGCGTTGCGTAGGGAGAGCAGGATCCCGGAGCAGCAGCTTCAGGTGGCCGGGAACTGGGCCAAATCGCTGCTGTTGCAGAACCTGCAGGTTGCGGCTGCAGAAGACCGGCTCAGGATTGCCGATGCCACAGGGCTGCAGATGCTGCAGCTCTCGATAGAGGTCAAGGGTGAGATCTGACAGCGACACTTCGGCATCGATTTGCACCAGCGGCTGGATCTGCTCCGGCTGCAACTGCTGTTGGGCAAACTGCCGCAATCGTTCTTCAAAAAAAGGCCAGTCTTCTGCTCTCAGGCTAAATCCCCCGGCAGCGGGGTGGCCGCCGTGCTTGGTGAGCAGATCCTTGCAAAACTCCAACGCTTGAAACACGTCAAACTCGGGGATCCCCTGCCGCGCCGAGCCGCTGATCTCCCCCTGCCGCGACTGACTGCCGATGAATACCGGACAGCCAAAACGCTCTGCCAACCGCGAGGCCACAATGCCGATCACCCCTTTATGCCATTTCTGCTGAGGGGATCCCAAAATCGTCAATACCCGTTCCTGCTGCAAATCCCGGCCTTGCTGGGCAATTTGCTCTAGGGCTTCTGCCTCGATGCGCCCGCACATCTGCTGCCGCACCTGGTTGAGCCGTTCGCAGCGGCGGGCCAGTTTCTCTGCTTGCAGGGGATCGTCGGTGGTCAGCAACTGGATCCCCATTCTCGCCCGGCCAATTCGCCCAACGGCATTGATGCGGGGCCCCAGGCCAAATCCAATCCACTCAGGCCGCAGCCCCTCCAGGGATCCCTGCATGCCCATCACCTGCAGAAGGGCGCGGATCCCTGCCACCTGGGAGGTGGGCAAGAGGTGCAGCCCCTGCCGCACCCAAAGGCGGTTAACCCCCGTCAGCGGCGCCAGATCGGCAATGGTGCCCACAGTAAACAGTTCCAGGGCCACCCGCTGCAAATGGCCATCACCACGGCGCTCGGCCAGCGCCTGGGCCAGGAGGTAGGCAACTCCCACCCCGGCCATCCCCCGATAGGGAGAAGAAACGGGGAGCTGCTTGGGATTGAGGATGGCATCGGCAGGGGGCAACTGGGGCGGCAAATCGTGGTGATCCGTCACGATTACCGTCAAGCCCAGAGCTTTGGCCAGTTGGATGGGCTCGTGGGCGGAGATGCCGTTGTCCACGGTGAGAATGAGGCGCACCCCCTCTCGGTGCAGCTCTTGCACCATGCGGCTGTTGAGGCCATAGCCCTCCGTCATGCGGCTGGGGATGCGGTAATGCACTGGAGCGTCCTGCAAAGCCCGCAGCAGCAGGGCCGTGCTGGTCATGCCGTCGGCATCGTAGTCGCCGCAAATGGCGATGGGCTCTTGTCGGCGAATCGCCCCGTCCAGCAAGTCCACCGCCAGGGGCAAATCGGCAAAATCCTGGCTGGGTGGAGGCAGGTGGGCGGGATCCGGCTGCAAATACTGCTGCACGGCAGCAGGGCTGGAGAGCCCGCGATTGAGTAAGATCTGAGCCAACACAGGCGAGATCCCCACTGCCTCAGCCAAGCTTTGGGCAGCCAACTTGTCCACCGGATGAAACAGCCAGCGTTGAGCAGGGATCCCGGCCATAGGGAAGGGTGGGGCTTGGATGGGGATAGAGGGTAGGCAGTGCTACAGTTGGCCTAGAGGGTATCCTTTTGACGTTAGCTCAAAACGCTCCTCTGAATCTTTCCTGCCGCCGATGTATTCTCTGCTGCTTACCTATGGTCTTAACCCGCTGACAGGCTTAAAGCTGTTGGTCAAGTCCTCTGAGCAGACCTCTCTGTGGACACTGGCCCAGCAGCTTTGGGGCCGCCCCGGATCTCGGCGACGCAGGCCGCGCCTACAAATCTCGTTAGGCCGCTTGGTGCCAGAGCAAACCGAGCACCTGTCCAAGTTGGAAGTGCTGCTGCGTCTGCGGTTTTTCATCGCCCTCGAAGCCGAAACTCCAGAGGGTGCCCCCCACCACTGTCGCGAACGGTTCTTGCTTCCTTCCGGCCAGGGATCTGCCATTCAGCTTGCCCGCTACACAGAGGGCTCGCAGCAGTACAAGACGGAGATCATCCGCTTTGCCCTGGGGGGATCCCGCACCCTTGTGGCGAGGACTCCATCCCGCCGCCGTCGCCTCTGAAACAAACTCCCCGACAAGCCATAGCGATAGAGTCTTGCCAGCCTATCTATACTGGAGATGCACTAGATCTGTGTTTCTCCCGTGAACCTAACTGGGCTGCATCTTTGCGGTGGCAGTGCGGAGCATTCTATCGGTGGTGGGCGGCATCTGCAAGCCCATCCCTGGCACAGCCTTGCCCAAACTTCGGCTTACGCTAGCTTTGAGTTGTCCTTCCCGCAAGGGGGTGAACTGCGAGCTCTGGCACTGTGGGGGATCCCCGCAGGCCCAGGCAAAGACTCCATCCCGGATGCAGAGGTTTGAGTTGCCGCCAATCCCGCCAGAGGAGATGGATCCCATGTGCAACGCCCGTAAGGACTACGGCTGGCTAAAGTGCTCCGCACTCCTGTTGCCAGCGCAACCGGCCCTCTTTGCCGGATCCCTGGCGGCCTTTGCCCTTGTGCTCCACGCCGTTAATGGGAACGTCCTGCCGGCTGCTTTGGCCCTGACCCGTTACCAAGTGCATGTACTGGCGGATGGGGCGGCGGAGTTGGCTCAGGTGCGCACCCAGGTGCCGGATGCCTATTTTGTGCAAGGGGATGGGCAGGTTTTCATTCTGGCGGGGACGTTCATCAACCGTAGCCATGCTCAACGCCGTCAGGCCGACTTGGAACGGCTGGGGTTATTGGTGCGGGTGGTGAGCCGCCAAGAGACGGATCCCCCTCTGCCCCCTGCTTTTCCTGCCCAAGCAGCACCCAGCCGCCCTGCTGCCAGCTCAAAAGCCTCTGTGCCGCCGACGCCAACCGCTCCGCCCTTGGATCCCCAGCGTCCCTTTGCCACCCACGTGCCCAACCCCACCGGTGATCCCCGTTTGGAAGAACGGGTGCGCCGCTTCTTTCCAGGAGCCACTGTGGTGCAGTACCGCGGCCAGGTTGCTTTGCAAACGGGAACCTTCTCCCGCCTGTCGTTGGCCCAGGATCAAGCCCGCTGGCTAACCGCTCAGGGGTTACCGGCAGTGGCGGTGTCGCTGGTAGGAGAAAATGCTGGCCAGGATCCCATCTCCAATCCCGCCCAAGGGGAACGCTATTGGGTGTTGGTGGCCGATCCCACCGGGGAGAAATGGCCTGCGCTAAAACAACTCCTAGAGGGATCCCTGCCCTTGATCTACGATGACCTGCGGGTGGTGCGCACAGGTGGGTTTGCCGACCCTGCTGCTGCCGCTGATCAGGTGCGTTACCTGGCCGGCCAAGGCTACGAAGCGGGGATCTTCCCCGCCGATCTGCGCCGCTCTCAGCCTCTTTTGCAAGCGGATCCCGTCTCCTCCTCGCCTGCCCAGGCTGTTCCTCCTGGGGAAGAAGGTGGCAGCGGATTTTGGGTGGTGGTGCCGGCTGGGGAAGAGGCCCTACCCAAGCTGCAACAGTTTGCCCCTGATGCCTTCCTGCGGGGCTCAGTGATTCAGGTGGGCACCTACCGGCAACGGGCCAACGCCGAACAGGCGCGGCGCTCTCTGGCCGAAGCAGGGTTCGATGCCCGCATCCTGCCCGTGGAGTAGCCAAGAGCCACTTCCGCCATAAACGCTCTCCTCCTTCCCTGCCGTTGGGGATCCCCATTCGGCCCAAATGGCGACTTGGGTGAGTTTCTGCTTTTGACATACTCCCCACCCTACTGGCTTGTCAAAGCCTACAGCCCGCTTGGGCGAATAGAGCGGTTGACTACCCTGCCACTGCCCTGAGCCTACCGTAAAGCCCTCCTCAAGGACGGAGCGTTTGGGCAACTGGGCGAGGCTGGTAAGAAGGATAGGCCAGCCGTTGCACCACCTGTTTGCAATACACCACCTGTTTCAATAGCAGTGCGGAGCATTTTTCCTAGAGGGCTTGCTTAGCCTGCTGCAGCGTCTGCTCGAACACCTCCAGCGGCTGCGCACCGGAGAAGGCAATGCCGTTCAAGATGAAATGGGGGGTGCCGCCGATGCCCAGTTGAGAGGCCAGGTCGATATCTCGCTGAATGGCGCGCTCTGCCGCCCGACTGCGCCGATCCCGATTGAATTTTTCTACATTCAAGCCCAGCTTCTCAGCAGTGGCCACATAAAACCCATCCCCAAGCTGGGATTGGTTGGCAAACAGCTCGTCGTGAAACTCCCAGAACTTACCTTGACGTTGGGCGGCCCAAGCAGCCCGGGCAGCCGACATCGCTTCTGGGTGGATGCTGGTCAGGGGCAGGTGCTTGTACACCAAGGTCACCTCATCCCCGTGGTCGGCCATGAACTGCTTGAGGGTGCTGTGGGCGCGGGCGCAGAAGGGGCATTGAAAATCGGAGAACTCCACCAATACCAACCGCAGAGCGTCGGATCCCAGTCGAGGGGAATCTCCGATGACGGCGCGTGGGTTCTCCCGCAGTTGACGGCCAAATTCCTCCGCCAGCCGCTGCTGTTGTTGCTGCTGCTCCTGGTACTGTCGCTGCTGGTATTCCTGTACGGCCTCCAGAATCACCTGGGGGTTCTTTCGAATGATCTGCAGCACCTGCTCTTCCAAATCTGCCGGGGCAGCCGCCGCCGCTGGTAGGAAAACCGGAGCTCCACTTCCCACTCCCAGCAGAACCGTCAGCCCGAACAAAAGTCCAGCCCAGGCCAAGCTCCGCCCCCAAGCGCGAAAAATCCTCACCAGCCTATGCATCCCAACCCCCCTCTCAAACATGCCTAGAGCCGTCGCAACTCACCCAGCCTACCGTCAGATCCCAACAGTGTCTATCACTCGTTCGGGGGGGTTAGGAATTGGTGACCTGCAGAAGCTGCTCCTTGATCCGCTGCAACTGGCTGGCCCAGCGGGGATCCGGCTCAGAGGCTGCCTCACTTTCGGCGACGACGGTGGAGCGCCCACCCTTATTGCCGCGCTGGCGTTGCTTCTTGCTGGGGGCAGGGTTTTCTGCCGACTCTTTAGAGCCCTTGGCCTCAGAATCTCTGGACGCTCTGGAATCTTTGGAACCTCTGGACTCTTTGGATGAAGGCTCAGAGGTCGCTGTTTTGGATTCGCCTTCTTCCCCTCGGTCGCGCGGCTGGGCGAGCTCAATGCGCAAGTTGACATCCCCAAAGCTGTGGCCGTTGAACTTTTCGATGTACTGCTGCGCCTGCTCTTGGGTGTTTACCGTTACAAAGCCGAAGCCGCGGCATTTGCCTGTCTTCCGATCCCGGATCACCTTGGTGGAAATGACCTCACCGGCAGAGCGAAAGAGCTTCTCCAGTGCCTGACGATCCACCTCTTCCGGCAGATTTCCAACATACAGACGCACAGGCATGATCCAGCGAAGCTCCTAATCGAAATAACAAAAGGCCAAAATGCAAAGCGCTACATCTAGGGCGCTCAAGCGCATAACATCAAACCCGGAACCCGGTAGTCCATTGTCACACCATAGCGCGCCGCAAAGCGCAACCCTTGGCAATCACGAAGCTATTTTTTAATTTACCTCAACCTGGAGCCGCGAAGACGAGGAGAACGGTTTTTGTGAACGACTGCTTTGTACAGCCGGTTTGTACAGCCGGCTTTTGCAGCTAAGCTAAGCCGGTGTTGTTCAGGCGATCCCGATGTTGAAAAGGTCGCGCCTGGGGGCCTGTGTAGTCGGCTACAAGATGTCCTTGCCCTCGCAGTTGGTAGCGGTAAGTCACCAAGCCTTCCAAGCCCACCGGGCCGCGCGGCGGCAGTTTTTGGGTGCTGATGCCCACTTCTGCCCCAAAGCCGTAGCGAAACCCGTCGGCAAAGCGGGTGGAAGCGTTGTGAAAGACCCCCGCTGCATCTACTTCATCCAAAAATCGCCGGGCAGCAGCGGCATCCTCGGTTACAATCGCTTCGGTATGGCGGGATCCGTACTGCTGGATGTGGGCAATGGCCTCGTCAAGGGAGCCCACCACTTTAATAGAGAGGATCAAATCGGCATACTCGGTGCTCCAGTCGTCCTCGGTGGCCGGGATCAGATCGGGCACCAGCTCGCGGCAGAGGGGATCCCCCCGCAATTCCACCCCCTTTTCCCGCAGGGCCTTGACCGCCAGAGGCAAAAAGTGGGGGGCTATGGCCTTGTGGACCAACAGGGTCTCGATGGCATTGCAGGCGGCGGGGTACTGGGTTTTGCTGTCCACCGTCAGCTTGATCGCCATGTCCACATCCGCTGCCCGATCCACGTACAGGTGACACAGGCCATCGGCATGGCCCAATACCGGGATGCGGGTATTCTCCAGGATGTAGCGGACAAAGCTGCTGGAGCCGCGGGGGATGATCAGGTCTACCAGCCCCTCCAGTTGCAGTAGGGCCTTGACCTCGGCGCGGCTGGTGAGCAACTGCAGGGATCCCTGGGGAAACTCTGGGATCTGCTGCAGGCCCGCCTGGATGGCCGCCATCAAGGCTTGACAGGAGAGCAAAGCTTCGGATCCCCCCTTGAGCAAGACGCTATTGCCGGTTTTCACCGCCAGGGCAGCAATTTGCACCAAAGCATCGGGCCGCGACTCGAAGATCACCCCCAGGACCCCCAAAGGGTAGGTGCGCCGTTCCAAAATTAGCCCCTCGTCCAGTTCCCGGATCAGCAAAGCTCGGCCTACCGGATCCCCCAGCCGGATCACCTGCCGCACTCCGGCCACCATGTCGGCCAGTTTGTGGGCATCCAGCTTCAGGCGAGCATAGGCAGATGCCGACAACTCCCCGGCTTTCACCATCTCCGCCGCCCGCTCCAAATCCGCCCGGTTGGCGGCCAAGATAGACTCTTGGTGCTCCAACAAGGCAGTGGCCATGGCCTCTAGAGCGGCATTCTTAATAGCCGTGGGCAAGGTGGCCGTGTGTTGGGCAGCAGCGCGGGCCAACTGCACTTGGGACAGCAGCGGGCGCTCTGAGGCAGAGGCAAGCGAGCTGGGGCAATCGGTGGCAAGGGACATAGAGTCAGAAAGGGGGCAAAGTGCCCATTTGGAAGAAAAGGGTTGCGATGATAGGTTGTAACAAAGTTGTGTTGAACTGTGATCCTAGAAGCACCCCCGGCAGGGATCCCTATGCTAGGTTGGGCACAGTCGGTTGGGGTTATCTGTAGCCTACCAAAATCCGGATCCCACTTGCTGCGGCAGGGGAGCCCTTCATCGCTCTCGATGCTTCTAAGCTGAAGTTCGCATAGGGGAAGACCCTTGCTCGAAACCCAGTTCCCTGACAATTAGAGATCGACAATTAGAGATCCACCTCTGGAGATCCACCTCGTCAACCTTGACTTTTAGCGCCTTCCAGGAGAGCCAATGAGAAAGCGTGGGTTTGTGGTCAGTGCAACGGCTGCAGTGATGACAGCGGTATCGCTGGTCGGCGTGCAGCTATCTATGCCGGGTTGGGCGGGGTTTCGCCGGGATCCCAAAGAGGTGGTGGACGAGGTTTGGCAAATTGTCAATCGGGAATATGTGGATCCGTCTTTTAATTCCCTGGATTGGGAAGCGGTGCGGCGGGATCTGCTCAGCCGAGAGTATGCCACCCGAGAAGATGCCTACGCGGCCATTCGGGAAGCCCTGAAGAAACTGAACGATCCCTACACCCGATTTCTGGATCCGGATCAGTTTGCCAGCATGCAAATCGATACATCCGGTGAGCTGACCGGGGTGGGGATCACGCTGGGCATGGATCAGGAGACAAACGAGCTGGTGGTGATCTCCCCCATTGAAGGGTCTCCTGCCGACCGGGCTGGGATCAAATCCAAAGACGTGATCGTGCGCATCGACGACAAGTCCACCGAAGGCATGGACACCAACGCTGCAGTCAACCTCATTCGGGGCGAGCCGGGTACGCGGGTGCGGCTGACCATTCGCCGCGAGGGGGAAGGGCTAAAGGTGTTCGATTTGGTGCGGGAAAGAATTGAGCTGGCCACCGTGCGCTACGAGGTTCACGAGGAAAACGGCCTGCCCATTGGCTATATCCGGATTACCCAGTTTTCCGGCAACGCCGCCGAGAAGATGCGCCAAGCCATTCGCGAGCTGGAAAAACAAGGGGTAGCCGCCTACGTTCTGGATTTGCGCGCCAACCCAGGGGGCCTGCTCTACTCCAGCGCCGAGATTGCCCGCATGTGGATTAACCGGGGCAGCATTGTCTCGACGGTGAACCGCCAAGGGGAGCAGGATCGCCTGACGGCCAACAACACGGCCCTTACCGATAAACCTTTGGCCGTTTTGGTGGATGGTGGCTCGGCCAGCGCCAGCGAGATTCTGTCGGGGGCTCTGCAGGATAACCGTCGCGCCGTGATTGTCGGCACGCAAACTTTCGGCAAGGGCCTGGTGCAGTCGGTGCATCCCCTGTCCGATGGATCTGGGCTGGCGGTAACCATTGCCCGTTATCGCACTCCCAACGGTAACGACATCGACCACAAGGGCATTACCCCCGACATTTTGGTGGAATTGTCCGAGGAAGATCTGAAGCGGCTCAGCCAGAACCGAGAGCTGGTGGCCACCCCAGCCGACCCACAGTACGCTGCTGCCATCCAGGCTCTGCAGGCTCAGATCTCTGCCCGTCGGCAGCAGGCCCAAGAGGCCATTCGTTCTTCTTCACGTTAGCCGGTGTTGGGAGCGGTTTTGATGGGTTTGAGATGGACATTCCTGAAGCCGTGGTTGAGGGAATGGCCAAACCCTTGAGGACTGTCCACCAACCCTGGGTTGAAAATGCTTTTATTGTTTCTGTAGGTGGCGCGTAGCACAATGGCGGGGTCGAAGATCGCGGGATCCATGAATTTGGTCGGACGGGATCTGCTCAAGCTCAGCGACCTAACCCCGGCGGAGCTGTCGGCCCTGCTAGCCCAGGCGGCTGAGTTAAAGCGGGATCCCTATCGGGTGGAGCTGCGGGGTCGGGTGTTGGGGCTGTTGTTTCAGAAGGCTTCTACCCGCACCCGCGCCAGTTTTACGGCAGCCATGGCCCAATGCGGGGGCAGCACCCTCGATCTGGTGCCGACAGTGATGCAGGTGAGCCGCGGCGAACCCCTGCAGGATACGGCCCGCGTCCTCTCCCGCTACCTGGATGTGATCGCCATTCGCACCTACCACCAGAAGGAACTGGAAACCTTTGCCGAGTATGCCGATATTCCGGTGATCAACGCCCTCACCGATCAGTTTCACCCCTGTCAGGTGTTGGCCGATCTGCTCACCATTCAGGAGAACTTTGGCCAACTGGCGGGCCTGACCCTGGCCTATTGCGGCGATGGCAATAACGTTGCCCACTCCCTGCTGTTGGGTTGTGCCATGAGCGGGATCCACATCCGCGTCGCCACCCCCCCCGGTTACGAGCCGGATGCGGCAGTGGTGGAGCAAGCCCGCACTCTGGCCCAGGGATCCCAGGTGTTGGTGCTGCAGGATCCCCAGGAAGCCGTCTCTGGATCCCAGGTGGTCTATACCGACGTGTGGGCCAGCATGGGTCAAGAAGCTGAGGCCGAGGCCCGCAAGGCCACCTTTCTGCCCTACCAGGTCAATGCCGAGCTGATGCAACAGGCAGATCCGGAAGCCATTGTGCTGCACTGCCTGCCGGCCCACCGGGAAGAGGAAATCACCACTGAAGTATTGGAGGGATCCCAGTCCCGCGTGTGGGATCAGGCGGAAAATCGCCTACATGTGCAAAAGGCACTCCTGATTCAGGTGCTGGGCGCAGGATGACCCCTCACCCCCAGGCTAGAGAGCGGGTTAGCAAATGAGCTTACCGGAAAACTGGGTCTATGGTCATTTCGATTTAAACCAGGACACTGCACCCACACCCCAAACGTTGGTCGCGTCGGCGTTGCAGAGCAATAGCGTTGCGGAGCGATAATGCAGAGGGCCAGAAGGTTTTTCAAGGACTCCGTCCCGCTGGCGCGACCAGTAGCCTAGGCGTCTCACCCTAACCTGAAATGACTATATTTGACAAAACTGGCCCAAATCCTAAGCTGGCTACCGATTACTGCTGGGGCGGCGGGCGGCAATTGCCAGGCTGACATTGGGCACCCGCTGCAGAGTATCCATCACCTCCACCACCTTGCCGTGGGAGAGGGCCAAATCGGCGTTGATCACCACCAAGCGCCGCCCTTCAGCCGGCTTCTCGGCCAGGATGCGTTCCACTGCCGGGATCAGGGCAGAAATATCGGCAATTTTCTCCTGATTGACGGCAATCTGTCCTTCCGCCGTCACGCTCACCGTTACATCCGGCTGCAGACGAACTTCGGCTGTGGTCGCGTCCGGCAGGTTCACATCCAGAGCCTCGGAGCGGGTGAGCACCAAGCTGGCGATCACGAAAAACACCAAGATCGAAAAAATGACATCGATCAAAGGCACGATGTTGATCTCGCCGGATCTAAAGTTTTCTTCCGGGATTCGCATAGGCTACGAGGGCTCAAGCGACGAGTAAGGGGGAAGGGTAGAGCTGCCGCTGGGGCTGGGCTTTGTGTAGGGGTACTGAGAAAGCTGCTGGGCCTGCATTTCTTGCCGTTGCCGATGCAGCAGTTCCAGCTCGCCGCCGTACTCCTGGATCTTGGAAAGTTGCCGCAGGTACAAAGAGCGGAAGACATTGGAGATCAGCAGAGTGGGAATGGCCACGATCAGCCCAAAGGCCGTCGAGTACAGGGCTTCGGCGATCCCCTGACCTACCCCCTGCGTATCGGTGCCGCCGATATCCCCCAGTTGGATGGAGCTGAGGATCTGGATGATGCCGGTAACGGTGCCCAGCAAGCCCAGGAAAGGGGCGACGGTAATCACGGTGTCGAAGACCGTGTTGAAGCGCTTTAGCAGGGGCACCTCTGCCGCCAAGGCGGTTTCCAGGGCCAACTTAAAATCTTCCGGGCTGGCCTCGTTCAGCTCCAGCCCGGCCAAAAAGATGCGGGCAATCGGCAAATCGGCATTTTGCTCCAGCAAATACTGGGCAGCGCGCGGGTTGCGCCGGTACTGACTCAGGGCCTGCCGCACCACCTCCTCCTGCCGATGGGTGATCTTCCACCAAAACAGCACCCGCTCAATGCAACAGGCCACCGAGAAGACCGAGAACGTCAACAGGGGGATGGAGTAATACCAACCCTGGATCATGAGCTGCAAGACTCTATCCATCGATCCTGATTCCCCCCTCCAAGCGGCAATTTACGCTCATCTTGTCATAGCACTTTCTCGGCAGGGCTGGGATCCCTTCTTGCGCGGCGAAGGTTGCACCTTTTGG